>NZ_JBEZUT010000088.1:0-27295 GCF_040636595.1 Kitasatospora sp. NPDC036755 | reverse complement strand
GCGGTGAACTCGCCCTGGGGGAAGACCACGCTGACGTTGTCGAGGGCGACGACGCGGGTCTCCCCCTCCCCGTAGACCTTGTTCAGGCCGGTGGCTCGGGCGGCCGCCAGGCCGGTGCGGACGGCGGTTGCGGTCGACGTGGTCACGGGGGACTCCTTGGGCTCGCGGACTTGTACCTCCATGTTCCGCGACGTGATCATGGTCCTGCGTCGCTCCGCCGGACGGTTGGTCCTACCACCGCTGGGCGTACGGAGAGGAGCACCCCTCCTCCTGCGGTATGACGTGGACCCTGAGGCGACGGGGATGGCCGGAACGGATATCCTTCGTGGCCGAATCCCGGACAGTTCGTCAGATGGCAAGGAAACATGACAACTTCCGGGGCTGGGGACATGCGAAAGAGTGAGTCGGGCGACTAGGCTCTGGGTGGTTTCGCAGACGCCCGGATGGTGGAACGCAGACACGGGCAGCTTAAAACTGCTTGGCCGCGAGGCCGTGCCGGTTCGAGTCCGGCTCCGGGCACCGATCACCCGGCGGGGGCGCGACGGCGTCCCCGCCGGTCGCAGTTCACCGATCCTCCTCGCGGCGTATCCCGGAATTTTTGCCAAGCCATTACCCTTGTACACGGGCGGTGCAGTGCCGCCACGGAGGGAATGAGCAATGAGAAGCAGCAACCCGGTCTTCTCGCGGGAGGGGTCCTTCACCCGCGACTCCGGCTACGCAGGGTTCGGCAGCGCCCCGCAGGCCGGGAACCCGTACGGCAACAACCCCTACGCGGGCACGTCCTACGCCCAGCAGCCGCAGGGCCAGGCCCCGATGACCGACGAGCAGCTCTACGAGCTGTACAACGGTCCGTCGGCCGGTCCGGCCGCCACCGGGCGGATGACACTGGACGACGTGGTCGCCCGCACCGCCATGACGCTGCTGACGCTCGTCGCCGCCGGCGCGGTGGCCTGGTTCGTGCTGCCGTTCGAGAACTTCGGCTACGCGATCGCCGCCAGCCTGGTGGCCATGGTCGTCGGCCTGGTGGTCTCGTTCAAGCGCAGCGTCAGCCCGCCGCTGATCCTGACCTACGCGGCCCTCCAGGGCTTCGCGATGGGCGCGATCTCGCACGCCGCCAACACCATGCTGAACGGCATCGTGATCCAGGCGGTGCTGGGCACGGCGGCGGTCTTCGCGGCGACGCTGTTCGCCTACAAGAGCGGCCGGATCCGGGTCACCGCGCGCTACCAGCGGATCGGCATCTCGATCGCCCTGGGCTTCGTGCTGCTGATGCTGGTCAACATGATCGCGATGGCCTTCGGCGCCGACATGGGCCTGCGCTCCGGCCCGCTGGGCATCGTGGTCGGCCTGATCGGCATCGGCCTGGGCGCCTTCTTCCTGTCGCTGGACTTCGCGGAGATCGAGGAGGCCATCGCCCAGGGCGCCCCGCAGCGGGAGTCCTGGCGGGCCGCCTTCGGGCTCACCGTGGCGCTGGTCTGGATCTACGTGGAGATGCTGCGGCTGATCGCGATCCTGCGCGGCGACGACTGACGGCCCTTCCCGTCGTGAACACTGCCGCCGGGCCCCGGAGCGACTCGCTCCGGGGCCCGGCGGCTTTCTCGCCTAGGCTCCTGTCCATGCATGACGTAGAGCCCCTGGACGTGGATCCCCTGGTCGAAGCCGTCGACAGGCTGGCGGATCGTTTCCGCTCGCTGCCGCAGAGCAAGCTGCTGGGCGCGGTGCCCGGGCACGCCTCGCGGGCGGCGGCCGCGCTGGAACTGGCGCGCCGGCTGGCCGGGCTGGCCACGGCGGTGGAGGGCGGCCCGCGGCGGGAGTTCCCGGAGGCCGGGGCCTTCGCCGTGGGGGACCAGCTGGCCGTCGCCGGGCACGACCTGGCGGCCGCGCTGGCGGCCCTGCCGGAGGGCGCGGAGGTGGCCCTGCCGGCCGGGCCGGTGGCGGCGGCCGGGGTGCTGGCGGGTGCGGTGGCCGCGGTGCGGGAGACGACGGCGCTCTGCGGCTGAGGCCCGGGGGCGCACACGCCGAAGGCCGGCCGGATCGGTAACCCCGTGATCCGGCCGGCCTTCGGTGTGCCCGGCGCCGGTGAGCGGCTGTCAGATGCTGGCGACCACCCGGTCGGCGAGCACGTAGACGGCCTCCTCGTCGGTGGAGAAGGTCAGCGAGTACGAGCCGGAGAAGCGCGAGCCGCCGAGCAGCCGCACGTGCTCACCGGCCCGGACGGCGTCGATCAGCCGGTACGCGGCCTCGCGGTCGCCCGGGGCCACGCAGAGGGTGGTGCCGTCGGCGAAGGCGTACACGTCCAGGGTGCCCAGCGGGCCCGGGCGGACGTCGATCAGGGCGACCGCCTCCTCGGCGAGGGCGGCCAGCCGGCTGTCGGTCCACTCCCGGGACGGCGCCTGGCTGGGGACGAAGTCGGGGTGCGAGGGGTGGCGGCGCGGGTCGGGCGCGGCGACCGGGGCCTCCTCGACGGCCGGATCGGTGTCCAGCAGCCCGGCCTCCAGGCCGGTGGCCAGCAGGTCGGCCTCGCGGCGGGCCCGGGCGTCCTTGGTCTCGCCGACCGGATGGCCGGGGCGCAGCGGCACGCCGCCCTCGGTGCCGTGCTCGGTCGGGGCGGTGCCGCCCTCGTTGATCATGTCCTCCAGCGCGGAGCGCAGCGCCTCGCCGAACTCCGGGTCCATCGTCCCGGAGTTGTCGACGGCGTCCTGCGGGCCGGTGGGGCGCGGGAAGAAGAGCGGCCACTCGTCGGTGCCGGAGAACGCGCCGGAGAACGGGGAGTCGAACAGCGGGGCGTCCTCGGCCGCGCGGGCCTCCTGCTCGGCCCAGAACGCCCGGGCCTCGGTGATCTCCCGCTCGCGGTCGGCGGCGAGCGCCTCGGCGACGGCCCGGCGTATCGCGGTCTCGTCCACCGGGGCGGGCGCGGCCTGGGCCGCGGCCTGCGCGTCCAGTCGGCGGGAGAGTCCGCGGAGGTGGAGCAGCACGGCGGTCGACACGGTGATCAGGATCAGCAGCAGGATGGTGTAGACGGCGCTCACGGAACGTACTCCTAGCGAGGAGCGGAACGGGGTTACGTGTCCACACTGCCGCATGCGGGGCTGTTACTGCAGTGGCGAATGTCCAATTCCTCCGGGACTTTCGCTCTTGTCCCCAAATTGTTAGGTAACACCGTTCTACGCAGTGGAGTTGATCCGCTCCGCAGTGTCGATTTCCGGGTCGAAAACGAAAGAAAAGAGGGCCGGATCGGCCTCGCGGTGTGATCCGGCCCTCAATTACGCTGCGTCACTCCAAATGGGTGGTCCAGACCCTTCGGAGGGTGCCCCCGGGGGTCAGCTGAGGCGCTCGATGACCATCGCCATGCCCTGGCCGCCGCCGACGCACATGGTCTCCAGACCGAACTGCTTGTCGTGCCACTGCAGGGAGTTGATCAGCGTGGTGGTGATCCGGGCGCCGGTCATGCCGAAGGGGTGGCCGACCGCGATCGCGCCGCCGTTGACGTTCAGCTTGTCCAGGTCGACGCCGAGGTCGCGGTAGGAGGGGATCACCTGGGCGGCGAAGGCCTCGTTGATCTCGACCAGGTCGATGTCGTCGATGGTCAGACCGGCCCGCTTGAGCGCCTGCCTGGAGGCCTCGACCGGGCCGTAGCCCATGATCTCGGGGGAGAGCGCGCTGACGCCGGTGGAGACCACCCGGGCGAGCGGGGTGATGCCGAGCTCCCGCGCCTTGGTGTCGGACATGATGACGAGCGCGGCCGCGCCGTCGTTCAGCGGGCAGCAGTTACCGGCCGTCACGGTGCCGTCGGGGCGGAACACCGGCTTCAGGCCGGCCACGCCCTCCAGCGTGACGCCGGCGCGCGGGCCGTCGTCCGTGCTGACCACGGTGCCGTCCGGGAGCGTCACCGGGGTGATCTCGCGCTCCCAGAAGCCGGCCTTGATGGCGGCCTCGGCAAGGTTCTGCGAGCGGACGCCGAACTCGTCCTGCTCGGCGCGGGTGATGCCCTTGAGCGCGGCCAGGTTCTCGGCGGTCTGGCCCATCGCGATGTAGGCGTCCGGCAGCAGGCCGTCCTCGCGCGGGTCGTGCCACGCGCCGCCGCCCTCCTCGGCCCGCTTCTTCGTCCGGGCCTGGGCCTCGTCGAAGATCGGGTTCGTGGTGCCAGGCAGGCCGTCCGAGGTGCCGTTCACGCTGCGCGAGACGGTCTCCACACCGGCCGAGAGGAAGACGTCGCCCTCGCCCGCCCTGATCGCGTGCAGCGCCATCCGCGTGGTCTGGAGCGAGGAGGAGCAGTAGCGGGTGATGGTGGCGCCGGGCAGGTAGTCCATGCCCATCTGGACGGCCACGATGCGGGCCAGGTTGTGGCCCTGCTCGCCGCCGGGCAGGCCGCAGCCCAGCATCAGGTCGTCGATCTCGCGCGGGTCGAGCTGCGGCACCTTGGCGAGCGCGGCCTGGATGACGTGGGCGGTCAGGTCGTCCGGGCGGACGTCCTTGAGCGAACCCTTGAAGGCCCGGCCGATCGGCGAACGGGCGGCGCTGACGATGACGGCTTCGGGCATGGCGGGCTCCTCGCTGGGTGACGGCGGACCTGGCGTCCGGGAGGAAAGTTACCGCCTGGTAGCTCAGGCGTCACCCGGGCCGGCGTGTGAGCTGGCCGACGTGTTCCCGGAGGCCGTACCGGCCTCCTTCCCGCTCTCCGGGCGGGGTAGGCCGATCCGCAGCCGGTGCCTCAGCTGGGCCCAGCGGCGGCCGGTGCCCTCCGCCGGTACGGCCGCCACCTCGGTGCCCTCCCGGCCCGCCGCCGCCGCGGCCGCCACCGCGACCGGCAGCACCGCGGCGCCCGGGACGGCCGCGGCCGGGCGCTCCTCCTCCGGCCAGAGCCCGAGCGCGGCGCAGACCGAGGGCAGCACGGCCATCGCGGCGGTCGCGTAGCCCTGGGCCGAGGGGTGGTAGCGGTCGGCGGCGAACATCTCCGGGCGCGCCGCGAACTCCGGGCCCAGCAGCGAGCCCAGCGACACCGTCCGGCCGCCCGCCTCCACGACCGCGATGGTCTGCGCGGCGGCCAGCTGCCGGCTCAGCCGGCGGGCCACCCAGCGCAGCGGCGGCCGCACCGGCTTGATCGTCCCGAGGTCCGGGCAGGTGCCGACGACCACCTCGCAGCCGTTGGCGCGCAGGGCGGCGACGGCCTCGCCGAGCTGGCGGACGGCCAGTTGGGCCGGGCTGTGCCGGGTCACGTCGTTGGCGCCGACGATGATCACGGCGATGTCCGGCCGGTGCCGCAGGGCCCGTTCCAGCTGACCGGGGAGATCGGCGGAGCGGCCGCCGGAGCGGGCCACGTTGACCAGCCGGACCGGCCGCTCGGCCACCGAGGCGAGGCCCGCGGCCAGCAGCGCGCCCGGGGTCTCGCCGGCACGGGCCACGCCGAGGCCGGCGCCGGTGGAGTCGCCGAGGACGGCCAGCACGAGCGGGGCCCGGGGGGCGGCGGCGCGGTCGGCGAAGGCCTCCCCGTAGACGCCGTCCGCCCTGGGCGGGTGGGTCTCCAGGACGCCGATGGCCTGGACGGCCAGTTTGCTCTCGGTCAGCAGCAGGCCGACCAGGCCCACCCCGAGCAGGCCGAGCCCGCCGCCGCCGTACGCCGCCGCGGTGGCGATCCGGCGGGCCACCCGGGCCCGCGAGTTCCGTGCGCCTGGCATCCGGTGCCCCCTTCACGTGCTCCTGCCGGGCCCTGCGGGGCCGCGGCGATGCCTGCACAGCGCTCTTACCCGCGGGGGGAGCCGGAGTACCGGCGGCGTCGGCCGGGTGGGCCATTGGGGGAGGCGGGAAGGAGGGGGGCCGCGGGGCGGGTGCCACGCCCTACGCTTTGCAGTACCGAAATCGCATGCCCACAGACCGGGAGGACCCCCGTGCGGTACCACAACTCGATCATCGACCTCGTCGGCAACACGCCGCTGGTCAAGCTGAACAAGGTCACCGAGGGCATCAGCGCGACAGTGCTGGCCAAGGTCGAGTACTTCAACCCCGGTGGCTCGGTCAAGGACCGCATCGCGATGCGCATGATCGAGGCCGCCGAGGCCTCGGGCGCCCTCAAGCCCGGCGGCACCATCGTCGAGCCGACCTCCGGCAACACCGGTGTCGGCCTGGCGATCGTGGCCCAGCAGAAGGGCTACAAGTGCATCTTCGTCTGTCCCGACAAGGTCTCCACCGACAAGATCAACACCCTGCGCGCGTACGGCGCCGAGGTGGTCGTCTGCCCGACCGCCGTCGCCCCGGAGCACCCGGACTCCTACTACAACGTCTCCGACCGGCTCGTCCGGGAGACCCCGAACGCCTGGAAGCCGGACCAGTACTCCAACCCGGACAACCCGGCCTCGCACTTCCACTCCACCGGCCCGGAGCTGTGGGAGCAGACCGACGGGAAGATCACCCACTTCGTCGCGGGCGTCGGTACCGGCGGCACCATCTCCGGCACCGGCAACTACCTGAAGGAGGCGTCCGGCGGCAAGGTCAAGGTGATCGGCGCCGACCCGGAGGGCTCGGTCTACTCGGGCGGCACCGGCCGGCCGTACCTGGTCGAGGGCGTCGGTGAGGACTTCTGGCCGACCGCCTACGACCGCGGCGTCGCGGACGAGATCGTCGCCGTCTCCGACAAGGACTCGTTCCAGATGACCCGCCGCCTGGCCAAGGAGGAGGGCCTGCTGGTCGGCGGCTCCTGCGGCATGGCCGTGGTGGCCGCGCTGGAGGTCGCCCGCGGCCTCGGGCCGGACGACGTCGTGGTGGTGCTGCTGCCGGACGGCGGCCGCGGCTACCTGTCGAAGATCTTCAACGACGACTGGATGGCCGACTACGGCTTCCTGCCCTCGGCCACCGACGAGGCGCACATCGGCGAGGTGCTGGCCCGCAAGGAGTCCATCGAGCAGGGCGGTGTCCCGCAGTTCGTCCACATGCACCCCAACGAGACGGTCGCCGAGGCGGTCCGGGTGCTGCGCGAGTACGGCGTCTCGCAGATGCCGGTCGTCTCCCCGGGCGCCGGCCACCCGGACATCATGGCCGGCGAGGTGATCGGCTCGGTGGTGGAGAAGCTGCTGCTGGAGGGCATCTTCGCGAAGGACATCGAGCTCACCGACACGCTGGACAAGGTGATGTCCAAGCCGCTGCCGGTGGTCGGCTCGGGCGAGACCGTCACCAACCTGATGACCGTGCTGGAGAAGGCCGACGCGGCCGTCGTGCTGGTCGAGGGCAAGCCGCAGGGCATCGTGACCCGCCAGGACCTGCTGGGCTTCCTGACCGGCCGCGCCCAGCACTGACCCCGGGGTCACCGCCGCCCCTCCGACAGCGCTCCGACAGCCCTCCGACAGCCCTCCGCCCCTGCCGCGGAGGGACGCGGCTCCCCTCGAAGGACGCGGAGGGATCCGGAGGGTTCGTCCACGGGGGAAGTGGTACACCGGCGTCACCTGTCCGCAGCACGTGGTTAACAAGGCTCGGGCATCGTGGTGGTCAACGGCAGGACGCCGAGTGAGGCGACGGCAACCGTCCGGGAGCGGCTCCCCGGCGGTCGCGGTCGGCTCCGGACACGTCGGGCGGCCCTGACCCGGCCGCCGTGTCCTCCCGCCGTGGGAGGCGCCGTCGTCCCGCCCCTGACCGGCCCCGCGGCCGGCTGACAGGGTGCGGCGGCTCCCGCGGCAGCACCGCGCCGTACGGCGCGTGTCCCCGTGGCTCCCGGGTGGGGGAGCCCAGGCGGGGCAGCGGTGGGGCCGGTCCTTCTCCGAGGGACCGGCCCCTTCCGTTGGTACGGGCCGCTCCGGGCCCGGCTCTCGGTGCCCGGGGCCCGGCCCGCGGCGGTGCCCGGGCCGGGATCGCCCCCGGCGCACTCCGGGCAGGTCGAGCCGGGCGCGCGGGGCGTGCTCCGGGCGGCCGCCCGTGCGCCGCGCCGGGCGCGGCCGTCCCGTACGCTCGCACGCATGACCAGCACTGAAACGACCGACCAGGACAGCCCGCGCTACGTCCGGGTCAAGATCGAGCTCATCGCGGAGATCACCGACGAGGGCGCGCTCAAGGCGGCCGCCCTGGAGGCGGTCACCGCGGACGAGTACCTCGACGACGAGGAGCGCGCCCAGTCCGTCGAGGCCATCGAGGTGGACCCGTCGGGTTCGCTCGCCCACTTCATCGACCCCGTCGCCCTGCTCGGCGAGGTGCCCGGCGTGGAGCTCGCCTCGGCGACCTGGGAGTCGGCGCAGACCGAGTTCGACCCGGAGAGCGAGGAGTGGGACGAGTACCAGGTGGACGAGTCCGCCGAGTAGGACGCGGCGGCCGGTGGCGGCGCCCGCCGTCCCCGCCCGTGAACGCCCGGTCCGCCTCGCGGGCCGGGCGTTTCGTCCCTGTTCGTCGGCAAGTTGGGTCATCTCATACGATCGCTTACCCTTCGGTGATGGAACCGTGAACGGGCGGATTGCGTTTCTGTATCCGTAATGCCCGGGATGATCAGCAGGGAGACGCGACGTGACGGCACGGGACGGTCAGGGGCGGGCGGCCGCAAGCAACTGGAGCCGGCGCGGGGTCCTCGCGGGACTGATCGGAGCGCCCGTCCTGCTGCTGGCCGCCTGCAACGACAACAGCAGCGCCAGCGGTAGCGGCGGCAGTGGCAGCGGCTCCGGCGGCGGGAACGGCACCCCGGGCTCCGGCGGTGGCGGCAGCAGCGCGCCGAAGACCTCGACGGCGGTCATCACCGTGACCCCGGCCGACGGCGCCGCCTCCGCGAGCTTCAGCGACCCGGTCAAGGTCACCGTCGCCAACGGCACCCTGAGCAGCGTCAAGGTCACCGACACCACCGGCAAGGAACTGGCCGGCCAGCTCTCCGCCGACGGCACCAGCTGGACCTCGGCCGCCGCCCCCGCCAGCGGTACCAAGTACTCCGTCGCCGCCACCGCCTTCGACAAGGACAAGCTGGAGGCGGACTCCAACGCCGTCTTCACCACGGCGACCCCGGCCAACACCTTCGTCGGCTACTTCACCCCCGAGGACGGCTCGACGGTCGGCGTCGGCATGCCGGTCTCGATCAACTTCAGCAAGCCGGTCACCGACCGCAAGACCGTCCAGCAGGCGATCACGGTGATAGCCGAGCCGGGCGTCGAGATCGTCGGCCACTGGTTCTCCAGCACCCGACTCGACTTCCGGCCGCAGGAGTACTGGGCCAAGGGCACCAAGGTCACCCTCAAGCTCCGGCTCAAGGACGTCGAGGGCGCCAAGGGCGTGTACGGCACCCAGTCCAAGGACGTGAGCTTCACCATCGGCCGCGCCCAGACCAGCGTCGCCGACCTCGCCACCAAGAAGCTCACCGTCACCACCGACGGCCAGGTCAGCGCGGTCTACAAGATCTCCGGCGGCTCGCCCGAGCACACCACCTGGGGCGGCAAGATGGTGATCTCCGAGCAGTACACCCAGACCCGGATGAACTCGCAGACCGTCAACCTGGGCAGCGAGTACGACATCGCGGACGTGCCGCACGCCCAGCGCCTCAGCACCTCCGGCACCTTCATCCACGGCAACTACTGGTCCTCGCCGTCGATCTTCGGCGGCCAGAACACCAGCCACGGCTGCATCGGCCTCCAGGACGCCAAGGGCGCCCAGGACGGCGGCACCGACGGCTCCAGGTTCTACAAGTCCTCGATGATCGGCGACGTGGTCGAGGTCGTGAACTCCGGTGACAAGACGGTCGCCCCGGACAACGGCCTGAACGGCTGGAACATGGGCTGGGCCGCCTGGAAGGCCGGCAGCGCCGTCTGATCCCGCCGCTCCGGCCGTACCCGGCCGGAGGAACCCCGCGGGCGGACCGCACCCGACGGTCCGCCCGGGGAACGGGACGGATGCGGGCCGGGAGCGGGGCGGTCACCGCTTCGCGTAGTCCGCGAAGCCCTGCCAGTCGACGATCACACAGGCCTCCGGGCCCACCGTCCAGGCGTCGTGTCCGGGCGGGCAGAGCATGAAGTCGCCGGGGCCCACCTCGAACTCCCGGCCGTCGTCCATGACGATCCTCATCCGGCCGGAGACCACGTAACCGGCGTGGGCCGCCCGGCAGCTGTCGGTCCCGGCGATCGGCTTCACGTGCTTGGACCACTGCCAACCCGGCTCGAACACGGCCCGGCCCACCGGGCCGCCGTCCAGGTTGACCAGCCGCAGTTCCCCCGTGCCCCCCTCGAAGGGGCGGACTTCCTCGGGATCGTCGAAGTTCCGCTGGTAGAGACCGGACATGGCGCACTCCTCTCCACGAGGACGGCCCGGCCACCAGAGGGTGGCCGGGCCGTCCCTGCTGGCCCTTCCAGTCTGCGCCCGGACCGGGGATCGGTCACTTTGAGTGGCCGCCCCCGGGAGGGGAGGAGGATGCCGGTCAGCCCTGGGTGCGGGCGACACCGATCGGGCAGGAGGCCCCCGTACCGCCGAGACCGCAGTAGCCGTTGGGGTTCTTGGCCTCCGACAGGTACTGCTGGTGGTACGGCTCGGCCGGGAAGAAGGGGCCGGCCGGGGCGATCTCGGTGGTGATCGGGCCGTAACCGAGCGCGGTCAGGGACGGCTGGAACGCGTCCCGGGTGGCCGCCGCGGCCTCGGCCTGGGCGGGGGAGTGGGTGTAGACGGCGGAGCGGTACTGGGTGCCGACGTCGTTGCCCTGGCGGTTGCCCTGCGTCGGGTCGTGCGCCTCCCAGAACGTCTTCAGCAGGCGCTCGTAGGAGATCACGGCCGGGTCGTACACCACCCGGACCGCCTCGGTGTGCCCGGTCAGCCCGCTGCACACCTCCTCGTACGTCGGGTTGGGGGTGTGGCCGCCCTGGTAGCCGACCAGCGTCGTCCAGACACCGGGCAGCTGCCAGAAGGCGCGCTCGGCGCCCCAGAAGCAGCCCAGCCCGAAGTCGGCGACCTCCAGGCCCTCGGGGTACGGGCCGGGCAGCGGGTGCCCGAGCACGGTGTGCGGTTCGGTCAGGGCGAAGCCCGGGGCGGGCCGGCCGGGCAGCGCCTGGTCGGCGGGGACGAGCGAGGTCTTGTGGCGGTTGAACAGCACGGCCTGCTCCAGCGGGTCGGGGAACCTGGCGCAGTGTCCAACGCGAACGGCCGCCCCCGGATTCCGGGAGCGGCCCCGGGGCCCGGCGCACCGAGCCCCGGCCCTCGGCACCCCCGCTCCGACCTGCGGATTCATCCCGCTCGCCGGTTCGTGCGGGCCGAACGGCATTCGCACACTAGGCTCGGACCCATGACCGAGCACCAGCTTCCTCAGGGCTTCGAGACCCTCGCCATCCACGCGGGTCAGGAAGCGGACCCCCAGACCGGGGCCGTCGTCACGCCGATCTACCAGGTGTCCACCTACAAGCAGGACGGGGTGGGCGGACTGCGGGGCGGCTACGAGTACAGCCGCAGCGCCAACCCGACCCGCACCGCGCTGGAGGAGTGCCTCGCGGCACTGGAGGGCGGCGCCCGCGGCCTCGCCTTCGCCTCCGGCCTGGCCGCCGAGGACACCCTGCTGCGCACCATCCTCAAGCCGGGCGACCACATCGTGATCCCCAACGACGCCTACGGCGGCACCTTCCGGCTGTTCGCCAAGGTACTGACCCGCTGGGGCGTCGAGTTCTCCGTGGCCAACACCCAGGACCTGGCCACCGTCCGCGAGGCGCTGCGCCCCAACACCCGCGCGGTGTGGGTGGAGACCCCGTCCAACCCGCTGCTGGGCATCACCGACCTGGCCGCGCTCGCCGAGATCGCGCACGGCGCCGGCGCGCTGCTGGTGGTCGACAACACCTTCGCCAGCCCGTACCTCCAGCAGCCGATCTCGCTCGGCGCGGACGCCGTCGTGCACTCCACCACCAAGTACATGGGCGGCCACTCGGACGTGGTCGGCGGCGCCCTGGTGCTCGCCGACGCGGGCCTCGGCGAGGAGGTCGCGTACCACCAGAACGCGATGGGCGCCGTCTCCGGCCCGTTCGACGCCTGGCTGGTGCTGCGCGGCATCAAGACGCTGGGCGTCCGGATGGACCGGCACAGCGCCAACGCGGAGAAGGTCGCCGAGCTGCTGGCGAGCCACCCGAAGGTCAGCCAGGTGCTCTACCCGGGCCTGCCCGAGCACCCCGGCCACGACATCGCGGCCAAGCAGATGAAGGCCTTCGGCGGCATGGTCTCGTTCCGGGTCGCCGACGGCGAGGAGGCGGCCGTCGAGGTCTGCAACCGCGCGCGGCTGTTCACCCTCGGAGAGTCGCTCGGCGGCGTCGAGTCGCTGATCGAGCACCCGGGCCGGATGACCCACGCCTCGGTGGCGGGCTCGCCGCTGGAGGTGCCGTCCGACCTGGTGCGCGTCTCGGTCGGCATCGAGTCGATCGACGACCTGCTGGCCGACCTCGAGCAGGCGCTCGGCTAAGGTGCCTCGGTGCCCGGGGCCGTCGCGGCCCCGGGCGCTCACTGCCCCTGCCGGTCCGCCGAGTACGACTCCATCGCGAGGTTGAAGCGGGACAGCAGGGCGCAGAACGCGTGCTGCTCCTCCGGTGGCCAGTCGGCCACCAGGCGGCGGGTCAACTCGGCCCGGCCGTCCCGGACTTCGGTGAGCCGGCCGACGCCGTGCGAGGTCAGCGCGAGCCGTACGGCGCGGCGGTCGGCCGGGTCCTGCACCCGGCCGACCAGCCCGGCCGCGACCAGCGGGGCGACCTGGCGGGTCACTGTGGAGGAGTCCACGCCCAGCGCCTCGGCCAGCGCCTTGACGTTGGCGGGCCCGTGCCGCTCCAGCCGGTCGAGCAGCAGGTAGGCGGCCCGGTCCAGCGCCCCGACCCCGCCGCCGGAGGTCCGGACCTGCTCCATCCGGCGTGCGAACACGGCCAGCTGGTACTGGAGTTGGGTGTGCACGGGGTCGGTGCGGTCGGTGGCCTGGGGCGAGGTCGTCGTCATCGCGGCTCACGATCGTCGTGCGGCGAGGGAGGCTCGGAAGCAGCAGCGTACGCGGGCCGGGCGGGCCCGGGAACAGGCCCGGCATCCCGGATTGCCGTCGCCCGCACCCGTAGTCTGGCGCCATGCACACCTGGCCGATCACCCTCGACGACGTCCGCGGCGCCCAGAAGATGCTCGCCGGGGTCGCGCGGGTGACCCCGATGGAAGGCAGCCGGCACCTCTCCGGACTGGTCGGCGCGCCGGTCCACCTGAAGTGCGAGAACCTCCAGCGCACCGGGTCCTTCAAGCTGCGCGGGGCGTACGTGCGGATCGCGGGACTCTCGCCGGTGCAGCGGGCCGGCGGGGTGGTGGCGGCGAGCGCCGGGAACCACGCCCAGGGGGTGGCGCTGGCGGCCTCGCTGCTGGGCGTGCGCTCCACGGTGTTCATGCCGGTCGCGGCGCCGCTGCCGAAGGTCGCGGCCACCCGCGAGTACGGCGCCGACGTGCGGTTGCACGGCGCCTCCGTGGACGAGGCGCTGCTGGCCGCGCAGCGGTACGCGGAGGCGACCGGCGCGGTGTTCATCCACCCCTTCGACCACTGGGACGTGGTCACCGGCCAGGCGACCGTCGGGCTGGAGATCCTGGAGCAGTGCCCCGAGGTGCGGACCATCCTGGTCGGGGTGGGCGGCGGCGGGCTGCTGGCCGGGATCGCGGCGGCGGTCAAGCCGCTGCGGCCGGACGTGCGGGTGGTCGGGGTGCAGGCGGCCGGCGCGGCCGCGTACCCGCCCTCGCTGGCGGCGGGGCGGCCGGTGTCGCTGGAGCACTTCGCCACGATGGCGGACGGGATCATGGTCGGGCGTCCCGGCGACATCCCGTTCGAGGTGGTCAACACGCTGGCGGACGGCATCCGCACGGTCTCCGAGGAGGCGCTGTCGCGGGCGCTGCTGCTCGGCCTGGAGCGGCTGAAGCTGGTGGTCGAGCCGGCCGGGGCGGCTCCGATCGCGGCGCTGCTGGAACACCCGGACTCCTTCGAGGGGCCGGTGGTGGCGGTGCTGTCCGGCGGCAACATCGACCCCCAGCTGATGCAGCGGGTGCTGCGGCACGGGCTGGCGGCGGCCGGGCGCTACCTGTCGCTGCGGGTGCGGCTGGCGGACAAACCGGGCGCGCTGGCGGACCTGCTGGCCGTACTGACCAGGGTGGACGCCAACGTGCTGGACGTGGCGCACGTGCGGACCGACCCGCGGCTGGGGCTGACCGAGGTCGAGGTGGATCTGCACCTGGAGACCAAGGGGCCGGAGCACTGCGCGCTGGTGGTCGGGGAGTTGCGGGACGTCGGGTACGTGGTCGCGGGCTGAACCCCGCCCCCGCCCCCGCCCCGCCCCCGCTCCTGCCGGCCGGGGCGAGCGGCGGCCGGGCCCGGCCGCCGGTGGCAGGACGTGGTCCCTTGACGCGATATATCGCGTACTGGGAGACTCGCGATACATCGCGTTCGAGTCCCGCGGGTCGAGAATCGAGTCGCCCGTATGCCCGGAAACGGGGCAGAGTGGGACAGATCGCCCCATACGTCCGAGGAGATGAGGCAAGGCCATGGCGCCAGCCATCCAAGCCGAGAACCTGGTGAAGACCTTCGGCGACGTACGAGCCCTGGACGGCGTCAGCCTCGACGTCCCCGAGGGCACGGTGCTCGGGCTGCTCGGCCCGAACGGTGCCGGGAAGACCACCACCGTGCGGGTCCTCACCACCCTGCTCCGTCCCGACTCCGGCCACGCGGTGGTCGCCGGGGTCGACGTGCTCAAGCACCCCAACCGGGTCCGCAGCCTGATCGGGCTGTCCGGCCAGTACGCGGCGGTCGACGAGTACCTGACCGGCTTCGAGAACCTCACCATGGTCGGAGAGCTGTACCAGATGAGCAACCGCGCGGCGAAGGCCCGCGCGCTGGAACTGCTGGAGTGGTTCAACCTCACCGAGGCCAAGGACCGCACCGCCAAGACCTACTCCGGCGGCATGCGCCGACGCCTGGACCTCGCCGCCGCGCTGGTCGTCCGGCCGCCGGTGATGTTCCTGGACGAGCCGACCACCGGCCTCGACCCGCGCAACCGGCTCGCGCTCTGGGAGGTCATCGAGACGCTGGTCGAGCAGGGCACCACGCTGCTGCTCACCACCCAGTACCTGGAGGAGGCCGACCGGCTCGCCCACGACATCGCCGTGGTCGACCACGGCCGGGTGATCGCCCGCGGCACCGCCGACCGGCTCAAGGCACAGATCGGCGGCGAGCGGATCGAGGTCGTGGTGCACGAGCCCGGCCTGGTCGGCGACGCGGTCGCCGCGCTCTCCGGCTACGCGCTGAACGAACCGACGGTGGAGAGGAACACCCGCCGGATCACCGTTCCGGTCAGCGGCGGCGCCCGGGTGCTCGCCGACGCGATCCGCGAACTGGACGCCCGCGGGATCGAGATCGACGACATCGGGCTGCGCCGCCCGACCCTGGACGACGTCTTCCTCACCCTCACCGGCCGCGTCGCCGAGGAGCGGCCCGAGGAGGAGGACGAGGACGCCGCCGGCCCCGAGGCGCACGGCCGGGGCAAGGACGGCAAGGCGCACGGCCGGGGCAAGGACAGCAAGGACGGCAAGGGCGGCCCGGGCGGCCCGGGAACGGACAAGCAGGCCGTCGCGGCCGGGAAGGAGAGCTGAGATGACCACCGCCACCGAGCACGCCATCGGTCCGGCCGTGCCCAGGCAGCGCCGGGGCATATCCGCCTCCCTGCACGACTCCTGGGTGGTCGCCAAGCGCAACCTGCGCCGGATGACCCGCATCCCGGAGATCGTGATCTTCGGGCTGATGCAGCCGGTCATGTTCGTGCTGCTGTTCTCGTACGTGATGGGCGGGGCGATCAAGATCCCCGGTACCGACTCCAGCTCGAACACGTACATCCAGTTCCTGATGGCCGGCATCTTCGCCCAGACCGTCACCTTCGCCGTCGCCGGAGCCTCGGCGGGCATCGCGGAGGACATGAGCAAGGGGCTGGTGGACCGGTTCCGCTCGCTGCCGATGGCCCGCTCGGCCGTGCTGGTCGGCCGCACCCTCGCGGACCTGTGTCAGACCGCGTTCACCCTGGTCGTGCTGGCGGCGGTCGCGCTGCTGGTCGGCTGGCGGATCCACGACGGCCTGCTCAGGGCGCTCGGCGCCTTCGGCCTGCTGCTCCTGCTCGGCTACGCCTTCTCCTGGATCGGCGCGCTGATCGGCCTGTCGGTCCGCAGCCCCGAGGCGGCCACCTCGGCCGGACTGATCTGGCTGTTCCCGCTGACCTTCGTGTCCAACGCCTTCGTGCCGGTCACCTCGATGCCGGGCTGGCTCCAGGCGGTCGCCTACTGGAACCCGTTCAGCGCCACCGTGCAGGCCTGCCGGGTGCTCTTCGGCAACCAGGTCGGGCCGGTGGACAGCGCCTGGCCGATGCAGCACGCGGCGCTGGTGTCGGTGCTGTGGTCGATCGTGATCACGGCGGGGTTCTCCTGGCTGGCGGTGCGCAAGTACCGCTCCTCCACCGCCTGACCGGACAGCCCTGACCGGGCATCCCGACCGGGCAGCTCTGACCGGGCATCCCGACCGGACACCCCGGGCCGGGGCCCGTCCGGAACGTGCGAGGGCGGCCGCGGAAGTCCCTGACCTCCGCGGCCGCCCTCGCGTCGTGCGGCCGGATCAGCCGGCGTGCGGCACGACCTTGACGATCTTCACCATGGCCGGCTTGCCGTTCGGCAGCTCGTAGGCGGCCTCGTCGCCGATCCGCTTGCCGTCGATCGCGCGGCCCAGCGGGGACTGCGGCGAGTAGACGTCCAGGTCGTCGGCGCCCGCGACCTCGCGGGAGGCGAGCAGGAACTCCATGAGGTCGTCCTCGTCGCCGTCGAAGGCGACCGTGACGACCATGCCCGGGGCCACCACGCCCGAGTCGGCCGGAGCCTCGCCGACCTTGGCGCGCTCCAGCAACTGGGTCAGCTGGCGGATGCGCAGCTCGTACTTGCCCTGCTCCTCCTTCGCCGCGTGGTAGCCGGCGTTCTCCTTGAGGTCGCCCTCCTCGCGCGCCGCCTCGATCTTCTGGGCGATCTCGATGCGCCAGGGCCCGGTCAGGTGTTCCAGCTCGGCCTTGAGCTGGTCGTAGCCGGCCTGAGTGAGCCAGGTCACGTTCTCACTGGTCTGGGTCACGGGTGCTCCTCGTAGGTGCTGGGGCTGTGCTGAGGGTGTGAGTCGTCAGCAGGGGTCGGTGGTGATATCGGTCTCAACTACAAAGCAACGCCCGCTCCCGTACCATCCGGTGCGGAAGGGGCGAAACCACGAGCCTAACAAGTCCTGCTGACAAGCGGGAGAGCCGTTTGCGCGCCATTGACGGCGGCGTTACGCCACGGTGTACAGCAACGGAGTGCGGGACCCTCTACGGATGCCCGCTCGTCGGATCGGATAACCGTGCGGCGGGCGGGCGGGTGCGTCGCGCGGGGCGGGTGCGCAGCCCGGGGGCGCGGGCCCCGCCCGGTGCGCTACTTGGCCGGGGTGCAGCCCAGCAGCTCGGCGGTGGTGCCGCGCGAGGTGGTGCGCAGGGTGACCACCGCGTCGTAGTCGGAACCGGCCGCCGGGACCGGGAAGTCGGCCACCCCGACCACCCCGTGGTCCTCGCCCTGCGAGCGGACCGTGCAGGTGCCGGCCTGCCCGCTGCTCTTGCGCACGGTGAGGTGCAGCTGGACCTCGGAGTCGGAGAGCACCTGGAAGGTCGGCACCGAGCCGTTGATCTTCGACTCGCGCAGCATGTAGGAGCCGCCGAGCCAGGCGACCAGGCCCAGGCCCAGCACACCGCAGACCGCGCCGACCACCTTCAGCCGGCGGTCCGAGTCGCGGTCGCCGCCACGGCCGTAGCGCCCCTGGGGCAGCTCGGTGGCGGTGGTGTCTGCACTCATCGGACTCCGTCCTCTCCTGGGGAGGGGCCGCGCGGGGTGGTGCGGGGGGAATGCGACGCGCCTCCAGTCCGTCACTATAGGAGGGGCACGCCCGCGGCCGGTCCGGCGGGGGCAGGGCTCGGCCGCGCCGTTGACGTTCCGCGGCCCGGCCCCGCGGCGACGCGGTCCCGAAGTGAGCGGTTCGTACGGTGGGCAGACCCGGACTTCGCGGAACGCCCGACGAGTGTGGAAGGAACGCAAGGCGTTGAGTGAGCAGTTGCGACTGATGGCGGTGCACGCCCACCCGGACGACGAGTCCAGCAAGGGCGCGGCCACCATGGCCATGTACGTCGAGCAGGGCGTGGACGTGCTGGTGGCCACCTGCACGGGGGGCGAGCGCGGGTCGGTCCTCAACCCCAAGCTCCAGGGGGACCCGTACGTCGAGGAGAACATCCACGAGGTGCGCCGCAAGGAGATGGACGAGGCGAGGGCGATCCTCGGCGTCAAGCAGGCCTGGCTGGGCTTCGTGGACTCCGGCCTGCCCGAGGGGGACCCGCTGCCCCCGCTCCCCGAGGGCTGCTTCGCCCTCCAGGACGTCAAGGAGGCGGCGGAGCCGCTGGTCCGGCTGATCCGGGAGTTCAAGCCGCAGGTCATCACGACCTACGACGAGAACGGCGGCTACCCGCACCCGGACCACATCATGACCCACAAGATCACCATGCTGGCGTTCGACGCCGCGGGTGACCCGGACGCCTACCCGGAGGCCGGCGAGCCCTGGCAGCCGCTCAAGCTGTACTACAACCACGGGTTCCCGATGGGCCGCATCCGGGCGCTGCACGAGTACCTCACCGAGCACGGCCACGACTCGCCGTACGGCGAGTGGATCGAGGGCTGGGAGAAGAGCGGCCGCAAGGAGCGCGAGATCACCACCCGGGTCCGCTGCGACGACTGGTTCGAGACCCGGGACCGCGCGCTGATCGCCCACGCGACGCAGATCGACCCGGACGGCCCGTGGTTCCGCGTCCCGCTGGAGGTCCAGCGCGAGGTCTGGCCCACCGAGGACTACGAGCTCAGCCGTACCCTGGTCGACGTGGACCTGCCGGAGGACGACCTGTTCGCCGGCCTGCGCACCCCCACCCTGGCGGCCGAGGCCGCCGACGCGCGCGACTGAACCACCCCCCGACGGCCCGGCTCCGCGTGAGCCGGGCCACCATAGAGATATGAGCGCCTCCGTGAACCTCGTCAACCTCGCCGCTGACCTCGCCGTCGACGACGCCAAGGTCACCCCCGGCCTCCTCGGCTTCGTCGTCTTCGCCGCCCTCGGCGTCGCGACCTGGTTCCTCGCCAAGTCGATGAACCGGCAGTTCAAGAAGGTCGACTTCGTCGAGGAGCCGGAGGCCCCGAAGGAGTGAGCCGTCGGCCGGCCCCGGGTGGGGCCGGCCTTCGGTGGAGCCGGGCCGCCCGGACTCGTGGGCTCGCCGGCTCCGGGGCGCTCGCTGACTCCAGGGCTCGCCGGCTCCGGAGCTTGCGGGCTCTTGGGCCTGCGGGCCGGCCGGTCGGGGAAGCCGTGCCGAAGCGGCTCCGCCCGGCCCCGCCCGGCCCGGAATCGCCGGACCCGCCCTGGCGGGCCGTCAGGCTTCGTAGGATCCCGAACCATGACGTGGTCGTGGCACACCGTGGTGCGCAGGGTGGGGTACGTGGCGGCGGTGGCGGGGGTGGTGACGGCCGCGGTGGCAGGGTCGGGGAACCCCGGGCCACTGATCGTCGGCTCCGGTGTGGTGGCGGTGGCCGCCGGGCTGTTCCCGGTGCTCTGGGCCCCGGGGCGGGTCGGCGCGGTGGGCCCTTCCGTGCTGGTCGCCTGCGCCGTGTCGCTGCTGGTGACGGCGGGCTACCGCGGGCCGGTGTCCGGCGGCATCGAGTCCTGGTGGCTGCTGGAGACCGTCGCACTGCTCGTGCCGATCGTCCCCGCGGTGCGCCGTCCGCGGGCCGCGGCGGCCTGCGGCCACGGCGCCCTGCTGGTCCTGGCGGTGGCGCTGGTGCCGCTGCGGATCGGGGTCTGGGCCGATCCGCCGGCCCCGCCGGCGGCGACCGTCAAACTCTGCCTGACCTCGGCGCTGCTGTCCTGCGTGGTGGTGGGGGTCGGCTGCTACCTGCGCTCGATGGACACCCGGGCCCGGGCGGCGGTGGCGGCCGAGCGGCGGGCGCAGCGCCTGGACCTGGCCCGCGACCTGCACGACTTCGCCGCGCACGACGTCACCGGGGTGGTGGTGCTGGCCCAGGCCGCGCAGGTGCTGGCCCAGCAGGACCCCGGGAAGGTGGTCGAGCTGCTGGCCGGGATCGAGGCGGCCGGGCGGCAGGCGCTGGTCACCATGGACCGGACCGTGCAGGTCTTCGCGGCGGAGGACGCGGATCCGGCGCCGCGCGGGCGGTTCGGGACGGCCCCGGCCGCGGCCGCGGCGTCGGACCGGGGTGGGGCCGGGAAGGCGCGAGGGGATGCGGGGCGGCCGGCGGCGGGCCGGTCCGGTGCGCGCAGCCTGCGCCGTGACCTGAGCGAACTGCCCGCGCTGGCCGAGCGGTTCACCCGCAGCGGTTCCGCGCGGGTGCGGCTGGAGGCCCCGTCGGAGGCCGAACTGGCGGCGGTGCCGGCGGCGATCAGCGGGCTCGGCTACCGGCTGGTGGTGGAGGCGCTGACCAACGTCCGGCGCCACGCGCCCGCGGCCGGGGAGGTGGCGATCGAGGTCGGGCCGTCGCGGCACGGGGAGCGGTCGGCGCTGCGGGTCGCCGTCACGGACGACGGGGGGACGGGTGGGGCGGGGGGCCCGGGGGGTGCCGGTGCGGACGGTGCCGGTACAGGTACAGGTGCGGGTGATGGTGATGGTGATGGGGGTGATGGTGATGGGGGTGCGGGCGGCGTCGGTGCGGGCGGTGCGTTGGGCGGGACCGGGCGGGAGGGCGGCGGCTTCGGTCTCGCGGGCCTGCGGGAGCGGGTGGAGGCGGCCGGCGGCGACCTGACCGCCGGACCGGGGCCGGAGGGCGGCTGGCGGGTGGTCGCGGTGCTGCCGACCGACGGCGTGGCCGGCCTCGGGGGCTGACGCGGGCGTTCCGCGGGTACGGCCGGAAGGCGGGTGGAAGGCCGGCCCGGAAGGCGGGCGGAAGGCCGGTCGGAGGGCCGGTTCGGCGCCCGCGGGCGGGATGATCCAGGCAATTCGGCACATCCGGCGGCGGCCGATTCGGGGCTGCGAACGATCGAATAGGCCGATCGGCCGATGGCGATGCGCCCCGTGGGCGGGGAAGGATGTCGGTACGGCGATCAGGGATCGGGGTTCCCCTGCGCCGTCACGACGGAAGAACCCCGAGCGGGGGATCAGCCTGTGATTCGCATTGCCATGTCTGTCGAAGATCTGGCTCGTGTACGAATTGCCGGAAATGTCGACCAGGAATTGGAGGCGGTGCTGGCATTCGAGGCCTGGCGGAGCGGCGGGGAATTCTTCCGCCCCTGGCAGCGGGCCGTCCGCGGCCGGCTGGCGCGGCAGCCGGTGCTGGCCGAGCGGTTGCGGCGCCTTTCGGGAGCCAACGGTGGTTTCCGGGACGTACTGCGGGTGTGGGCGAATGGCCGGATCGTGTCGTCCGACGGCGGTATCGAGCCGGTTGTCCAGCGGGTCGACGTCGCCGGGGCGGTCCGCGAGTTCCAGCGCGTGGCGCTGCAGCCCTGCTGGACGGACATCAGGTCCCGGCTGGAGGCGGAGCGGGACGTCCGCCGCCGGATCGCCGGCCGCGGCGGAGTGGACGCGCTGCTCGGCACGCTGCACCCGCGGATCCGCTGGAACGCCCCGGTGCTGGAGGTGCCCGCCGAGCGGGACGTCGAACTCGCCCTCGACGGGAGGGGCCTGCGGCTGGTGCCGTCGCTCT
Organism: Kitasatospora sp. NPDC036755; assembly: GCF_040636595.1. Taxonomy (NCBI): domain Bacteria; kingdom Bacillati; phylum Actinomycetota; class Actinomycetes; order Kitasatosporales; family Streptomycetaceae; genus Kitasatospora; species Kitasatospora sp. NPDC036755. The sequence continues at coordinate 5,593 of NZ_JBEZUT010000088.1, read as the reverse complement.
TCCTGCAGGGCGCCGGGGTGGTGATCCGGCCGCGCCGGGGGGATCCCGAGGAGGCCCCGATGCTGCTCTTCGCGGTGGGCGCCGACCGGGCCGGCCTCCCGGTGCCGGTGGGCGGGCCCGCGGCGGAGGAGTCCGAGCGCCGGGGCGAGGAGCCGCTCGCCGCCCTCGTCGGCCGGACCAGGGCGGCGGTGCTGCGTGCCGTGCCGGACGGCTGTACCACCGGCGAGCTGGCGGGCCGGATCGGAGTGACCGCCTCGGCGGTCAGCCAGCACACCTCCGTGCTGCGGGCGGCCGGGCTGATCGACACCCGGCGCCGCGGCAACGGCGTGCTGCACACCGTCACCCCGCTGGGGCGGGCGCTGCTGCGCGGCGAGGCTCCGGCGGCCGTGGGAGGGCGCCACTCCGGGGGCTCGGGGCCGCGCTGGGCCGAGGGGCGCCGGCGGGCGCTGCGGTGAGGCCGTCTGGTCGTGCGGCCGGTCGGGGGCGGGCCGGTTCAGGCGCGCTCGGCCAGGCCCGACTCCCAGGCCCAGGTGGCGATGCCCACCCGGTTGCGGGCCTTCAGCTTGCGCTGGAGGTTGGCCAGGTGGGTCTTGACGGTGCTCAGCGAGATGAACAGCTCGGCGCCGATGTCGGAGTTGGTCAGCCCTTCGGCGACGAGGACGGCGATCTCCTCCTCGCGGCTCGTCAGCGGCTCGACCGGGGAGCGGTCGACCCGGCGCGGGCCGGTGAAGTGGTGCAGCAGGCGGGTGGTGATCTGCGGGCTGATCAGCGAGTCGCCGACGACGGCCGAGCGGATCGCCTCGGCCAGCAGCGCGGGCCCCGAGTGCTTGAGCAGGAAGCCGCAGGCGCCGTTGCGCAGCGCGGTGTGCACGTACTCGTCGAGGTCGAAGGTGGTCACCACGACGACCTTCACCTCCGGGGTGATGCCGGCCAGCCTGCGGGTGACTTCGAGGCCGTCCAGCTCCGGCATCCGGATGTCGACCAGCAGGACGTCCGGCCGCAGGGTGCGGACGGCCTCCAGGGCCTCCAGGCCGTCCGCGGCCTCGGCCACGACCTCCATGTCGGGCTGCGCCGCCAGGATGTGCCGGAACCCCTGGCGGACGCTCGACTGGTCGTCGGCGATCACGACACGCGTCTTCATGGCGTCATGATCGCACGGGTTTTCGGCGGCCCCGAAGCGAAGTCCCGGATTCCGCCTGGTGTACGTCGGATTCAGTTTCCGCTTAACACGGTTGTCACACGGCGGAGCGTCCGGGAATGATGGTTCCTGTCGGAACGGGGGCCGGTGATTCGAAAATCCCGGCGGGAATCGGAATGCTGTCCGGCAGGGATTCGAAAGGGGGGCGGGTGGCGAAATGGACGCGAAATACGAGTCGTACGCGATAGCCGATCCGATGTGGTACGACGCCCTGGAGCGGTGCGACGACCGGGCCTCCCGGTTCGCTCCGAGGTGAGACAACCGTGGCCGTGGCATTGGATCCGACTACCCGCTCTCGTGGACCGCTCGGCGGGCTGCGACTGTGCGTCGCCGAGGTGCGGGCGTACCCGGGGCGCGTCATAGGTGTCGCGGTCGCCTGCGCGCTCACCGCCACCGGGGTCGGGGCCTGTCTGCTGCTGCTCGCGGCGGTCAGCGGCCCGGCCTACCCACCGGGCTCGGCCGCCGCCGCGGCGGCCACCGACACCCAGAACCTGCTGGGCCTGCTGCTGACCCTGCTGCTGATGTCCGCGGTGCTGGTGACCGGGTCGACGGTCGCGCTCTGGACCAACCAGCGGCTCGGGCAGTTCGCCGTGCTGCGCGCCCTCGGAGTGACGGCCGGCCGGCTGCGGGTCCTGGTCGTCGCGGACGTCGCGCTGGTCGCGCTGGCCCCCTCCGTCGTCGCCGCGGTGGCAGGGACGGTCCCCGCGGCCGGTTTCGGACGGCGGATGCTGATCGAGCGCGGGCTGTTCCCCGCCGCGGTCGGCCTGCCCTCCGCCGGGCAGACGTGGGCGATCGCGGCCGGCGCCTGCGTCGGCACCTGCGCGGTCGCGGTGCTGGCCGCGCTCGCCAGCGTGCTGGCGGCCGGCCGGGTCCAGCCGATCGACCTCCTCAAGGACCAGTCACTGGCCCTGGCCCCGCCCCGCCGCAACGTCGGCCGACTGGTGGCGGGCATCGCCATGGCCCTCCTGCTCTGCGGGCCGCTCGTGGCCCTGATGGCCGTGATGGACATGCCGCCGGTGCTCCAGGGCGCGCTGGTGACAGGGCTGGCCATGTCCGTCATCCCCACCCTCGCGGTGCTCGCCCCCTGGTTCGTGCCGCTGCTCGTCGGCCCGTGCTGCGCCCTGCTGCGGCTGGTGGACCGGAAGGCCGGTCGGATCGCCGCCGCTGGTCTCCGGGCCGCGCCCGCCCGGACGGCCGCGATCGCGGTGCCCGTCCTGCTGTCCGTCGGCATCGTGGTCTGCCTGCTCGGCTCGGGGGCGACCATCGGCGCCGCCGTGCGGCAGCAGACCGAGCAGGCACTGCGGGCCGACGCCGTGGTGACGGCAGAGCCGGGCAGCAGGCTGCCCGCCAGGCCCGCCGGCCTGCCCGGCGGTACCGCGGTCGCGCTGATCGCCACCGAGGTGACGCCGCCGCCCAGCTTCTACGACAACAAGCCCCGGCCCACCCGTGCCTGGGGCGTCGACGGGACGGCCCTGCGAAGCGTGCTGGACCTCGGCGAGGAGCGGGGCCGGCTGGACGAGCTGGTGCCCGGCACGTTCGCCGCCGGTGGCACCGCGGCCGCCGCGCAGCACTGGGAGCTCGGCCAGAGCGTCACCTTCAGGCTCGCCGACGGGCAGGAGGAGCAGCTGCGGCTCGTCGCCGTGTACCAGCGGGACCTGGGCTTCCCCTCGTACGTCCTCCCCGCGGACCTCGCCCTCGCCCACACCCCGGCCCCGTACGCCGACCGGGTGCTGCTCGCCGGTGATCCGGCCCGCTGGAAGCTCGAACCCGGCCAGCGGCTCGTCACGCGGGCCGACTACCTGGCCCACCTGCGGCCGCGCAGCGTTCAGGACGACCTGGCCTCCCGGCTGATCGTCTCCGTGGTGGCCGGGTACGCGCTGCTCGCGGTCGCGAACACCTGCGCCATCGCCCAGCGGGACCGCCGCTCCCAGCGCGCCCATCTGCGGGCCCTCGGCCTGGGCCGGGGGCAGCTGCTGCGCTGCGTGGTGTACGAGGTGCTGGCCTCGGCGCTGGTCGGGACGATGCTGGCGGTGGTGACGGCCGGGATCTGCCTGGTGCCGCTGGCCCGGGCGGTCGGCCAGGGGCTGCCGGCCCTGGACGTGCCGTGGACGACCGGGGTCCTGCTCGGGGTGCTGGTCGCCACGGCCGTCCCGGCGGCACTGGCGGCCCGTCCGTTGCGCGGTATCCGGCGCCAGTTCGCGACGGGGACGGCGTGAGCGGGGTGGCCACCGGTGCTGCCGGGCCGCCGGCCTTCCGCCCCCAGTCCCGACCTTCGCCCGTGCCCAGCCGAGGAGAGCACCACCGATGATCGAACACCCCTACCTCCCCGGAGGCCCGTCCCACCCGGCGGCCCACACCCCGGTCGCCGCGGCAGCCGTCGACCTGACCAAGGTGCACGGGTCGGGAGACGCCCGGGTGGTGGCGTTGGAGCGGGTCTCGGTGGCCTTCCGGGAGGGGGAGTTCGCGGCGATCATGGGACCGTCCGGATCGGGCAAGTCCACCCTGCTCCAGTGCCTCGCCGGGCTGGAGTCCTGCACCTCGGGCTCGGTCCGGATCGGCGACACGGACCTCACCCGGCTGAGCGACGCCCGGCTGACCAGGCTCCGCCGCGACCACGTGGGCTTCGTCTTCCAGGCCTTCCACCTGATCCCCACCCTGACGGTGTCGGAGAACATCACCCTGCCGCTGACCCTGGCCGGCCGCACCCCCGACCGGCAGTGGCTGAACACCCTGATCGAGGCGGCCGGCCTCGGCGCCCGGCTCGGCCACTGCCCGACCCAGCTCTCCGGCGGCCAGCAACAGCGCGTCGCCTGCGTCCGGGCGCTGGCCGGCCGCCCCCGGATCGTCTTCGCCGACGAACCGACCGGCAACCTGGACTCCCGCTCCGCCGCCGAGATCCTCGCCCTGCTGCGCCGGTGCGTCCGGGAGCTCGGCCAGACCGTCGTGATGGTCACCCACGACCCGGTGGCGGCCTCGTACGCCGACCGCGTCGTGTTCCTCGCCGACGGCCGCGTCGTCGACGAACTCATCCGCCCGACCCCCGAACAGGTGCTCGGGCGGATGCGCACCTTCGACACCAACCTCGGGATCAGCTACTGGTCCGGACCGGCCTGACCTGCCGCGTGTCGGCCGCCGGATGCGGGAGGATGGGGGGCATGCCGAACCGTCTCGCGGACGCGACCTCGCCGTACTTGCTCCAGCACGCCGACAACCCCGTGGACTGGTGGCCCTGGGGGCCGGAGGCCTTCGCGGAGGCCGAGCGGCGCGGCGTGCCGGTGCTGCTGAGCGTGGGGTACGCGGCGTGCCACTGGTGCCATGTCATGGCGCACGAGAGCTTCGAGGACGCCGGGCTCGCCGAGTACCTCAACGGGCGGTTCGTCGCGGTCAAGGTGGACCGGGAGGAGCGGCCGGACGTCGACGCCGTGTACATGGAGGCGGTCCAGGCCGCGACCGGGCAGGGCGGGTGGCCGATGACGGTGTTCCTCACCCCCGAGAAGGAGCCGTTCTACTTCGGCACCTACTTCCCGCCGCAGCCCCGGCACGGGATGCCCTCCTTCCGGCAGGTGCTGGAGGGGGTGGACGCCGCCTGGCGGGACCGGCGGGAGGAGGTCGGCGAGGTCGCCGGGCGGATCCGGGCCGACCTGGCCGAGCGGGCCGCCGTCTACTCGGCCGGCGCCCACAATCCGCCCGGGGAGGCGGACCTGCACCAGGCGCTGGTGACCCTCAGCCGGGACTTCGACCAGCACCGCGGCGGTTTCGGCGGCGCGCCCAAGTTCCCGCCGTCCATGGTGCTGGAGTTCCTGCTGCGCCACCACGCCCGGACCGGCTCGGAGGCGGCGCTGGAGATGGCCGTCCGCACCGGCGAGGCGATGGCCCGCGGCGGCCTCCACGACCAGCTCGGCGGCGGTTTCGCCCGGTACGCGGTGGACGCCGGCTGGGTGGTGCCGCACTTCGAGAAGATGCTGTACGACAACGCGCTGCTGCTGCGCGCCTACCTGCACCTGTGGCGGGCCACCGGATCGGACCTCGCCCGCCGGGTCGCGCTGTCCACGGCGGACTTCCTGCTGCGTGAACTCCGTACGCCCGAGGGTGCGTTCGCCTCCGCGCTGGACGCCGACAGCCTGGACGAGGAGACCGGAGAGTCCGCCGAGGGCGCCTACTACGTTTGGGAGCCCGGCCAGTTGGTCGACCTGCTCGGCCCGGCCAACGCGGCCACCGCCGCCCGGCTGTTCACCGTCACCGCCGAAGGCACCTTCGAACACGGCACTTCGGTGCTCCAACTCCTGGCGGACCCCGAGGTATCTTGGTCCGCAGCGCGTGGTCCTCGTCGATCGCCGAGTACCGGGTGACGTCGCCGAGCAGGTACGGCGGGGTGTCGGCGAGCGGGCCGAGGTA
>NZ_JBEZUT010000087.1:0-27460 GCF_040636595.1 Kitasatospora sp. NPDC036755 | reverse complement strand
GATGTCGGCGGTGGTGAACAGGCGCTGGAGGTCGGCGATGGCCATGACCAGCATGCCGAGCATGCCGTCGGTGCCGTTGATGAGCGCCCGCCGTGGCCCGGGTCCGCGCTCCGCCCCTCCATCAGCCGCGCCACCAGCACCGGCACCCCGGCCGCGTCCGTCGCCCGCGCGACGACCTCGTCCACGGAGGACCACCAGCCGAGCTCCACCTCGAAGGGCCCCAGCTGCCCGAAGTACTCGTCGCCGTACGTGAGATCGACCGTCACGGTCCGGTTGTTCGCTCGCTGCACCGGAGCAGCTTCGCCCATCCGGGCGGGCCCGCGCGAACGAATTTGCGCCCGCCGAGAGCGGGGCGGAGCCGCCCCGCACGGCCTACTCTGGGCCGGTGACACGGCAATCGGGCACGGTGGTGCTGATGTGCGGTCTGCCCGGGGCGGGCAAGACCACGTATGCGATGGGCCTCGTCCGGCGGGGCTACGCGCGGCTGTCGATCGACGAGGTGGTCTGGGAGCGGCTCGGGCGGTGCGATGCCGGGCTGGTCCTGCCGCGGGCGGAGTTCGACCGGCTCAAGGACGGGATCCGCCGCGAACAACTCGTCGAACTGGTCGAGTTGATGCGGGCCGGCCGCGATGTGGTGGTGGACTACACCTTCCGCAGCCGCACGGCCCGGGACACCTACAAGGCGCTGGTGGAGAGCCACGGCTGCCGCTGGGAGCTGGTCCACCTCAAGACCGACCGGGCGACGCTGGAGCGCCGCCTGGCGCTCCGCAACCAGCAGGCCGGCGCCAACTCCTCCTTCGTCACCGCGGAGCTGTTCGACCACTACTTCGGCAGCTTCGAGGAGCCCCGGGGCGAGGGCGAGCGGGTCGTCCTGCCGCAGCCCCCGCCCTGAGGCCCCGAGGCCCCGAAGCCCGTGTCAGCCGATGGCCACGGCCGTGCCGGAGACCCGGACCCGGGTGTCCTCCGCGCGCAGTTCGACCCGCAGGACGCCGGGGCGGCCCAGGTCGTCGCCCTGGTGCAGCGTCAACACCGCGGGGGCCCCGACCGCGCCGAGTTCCCGCAGGTAGGCACCGAAGGCGGCCGCGGCGGCGCCGGTGGCCGGGTCCTCGACCACGCCGCCGACCGGGAAGGGGTCGCGGACGTGGAAGACCTCGGGGGTCTCGCGCCAGGCGAGCTGCAGGGTGGTCAGGTCGCGGGCGCGCATGAAGGCAGCTAGGCCGTCGAAGTCGTAGTCGAGCCGGGCCAGCCGTTCGCGGGTGGCGACCGGCAGGACGAGGTGCCGGGCGCCCGCGTAGGCGACCCGGGGCGGCAGGGCCGGGTCGAGGTCGGCCGCCGACCAGCCGAGCAGGGCGAGCGCCCGCGTGACGTCGGCCGCCGGCACCTCCTCGACCTTCGGCTCGACGCTGGTGAGGGTGGCGCGCAGCAGCCCGTCGGCGCCGCGCTCGACCTCGACCGGGACGTCCCCGGCCGCCGTCCGGAAGACGTACCGGCCCGGGCCGGTGTGCTCGGCCAGGGCCACGGCGGAGCCGACCGTCGCGTGTCCGCAGAACGGCACCTCGGCGAGCGGGCTGAAGTACCTCACCCGGTAGGTGCCTTCGGCCGGGCCGGCGGTCAGGAAGGCGGTCTCGGAGTACCCGACCTCGGCGGCGACGGCGAGCATCCGCTCGTCGGTCAGCCCGGTGGCGTCGAGCACCACGCCGGCCGGGTTGCCGCCCTCGGGGCGGGTGGCGAAGGCGGCGTAGCGGAGGATCTCAGGTGCGGCATCGTCGGTCATGATCGGACGAACGCGTGCCGCGGGGCCGCTGTTCCCGCGCACCGCGGCACGGTTCCGGGACGTCCGTGTCGAGCCGGGTGCCGTCGGTGACGTCGTCCCCTGACCTCCGGGCGGCGGGCGCAGCGGTCAGGCTTCTCCGGGCGGTCGGCGCAGCGGTCAGGCTTCTCCGGGCGGCGGGCGCAGCGGTCAGGCTTCTCCGGGCGGTCGGCTCCTCCGGGCGGCGGGCCGGGCGCGGCGGGCCCTCCCCGGTGGGATGATCGGCCGCATGGCCCTGACCTCGCACCAGCAGCACCTCCGCGACCGGATCATGGCCGCCGAGGTGACCGCCCCGCCGGAGCCGTGGCGGCCGGTCGGCCGGGGGCTGCTCGCGGTCGGCGGGCTGCTCGGCGTCGGTTTCGCCGTGCACCCGGAGAGCGGGCACGACCTGGTGCTGACGGTCTCCCACAGCGGCCACGGCCTGTTCGACGCGGCGACCGGCCTCAAGCTGGCCCGTGACCACGAGCCCGCCGAGGACCCGGACGGCCTGGACCTCGCCTGCCCGGGTCTCGGCCAGGTCGCGGACGTGCGCATCCCGGTGGCGGGGCTGTGGGGCGGCGGGCTGCACACCGCCGCCGACGGCGGCTGGCACATCGAGGTGGTCGCCCCGGAGTGGCCGCACCACCGGGTGCTGCTCGCGAGCGGCCGGGGGCCGTGGCAGGGCGAGCACGGCGAGAGCTGGTGGCTGATCCTCGACTCCAACTGGTCGACCTTCCGCGCGGCCGGCTTCTCCCCGACCGGCCGGACCCTCGCGGTGGCCACCAGCAGCGACCTCACGCTCTGGACCCGCCGCTGATCCTTCCGGATGCGGGCGGCGCGCCGAGCACCGATGCTGACGGCGAGGCGTGCCCGGCGCGAGGAAGGACGCAAGACCCATGAGCGCACTCGACTTCGAGATCATCGACAGCCCCGACAGCTCGCTCAACAAGACCTCCGTCCTGGTCACCGGCCCGCACGACGCGCTGCTGGTGGACGCCGGCTTCACCCGCTCCGACGGGCGCCGCCTGGTGGAACGGATCGAGGCCTGCGGCAAGCGGCTGACCACGGTCTTCGTCAGCCACGGCGACCCGGACTTCTACTTCGGCGCCCAGGAGGTGCAGGACGCGTTCCCGGGGGCCCGCTTCCTGGCCACCGCGTCGACCGTCGAGCACATCCAGGAGACGTACGAGGCCAAGCTGCGCGCCTGGGCGCACCTGGGCCCGGAGCTGCCCACCCGGCTGGTGCGGCCGGACGTGCTGCACGGCGACGAGCTGGTCTTCGAGGGCCACCGTTTCGAGCTGCGCGGCGCCGACTTCCACCTGCCGGACCGGCACTACCTCTGGCAGCACCACCACCGCGCCGTGCTGGGCGGTGTGCTGCTCTTCGAGGGCCTGCACGTGTGGACGGCCGACACCCCCTCCTCCGCCCAACGGGCCGCCTGGATCGACCTGTTGGACGGCATCGAGGCGCTCCACCCGACCTGGGTGGCGGCCGGCCACCGGATCGCCGGCGCGCCCACCGATCTGAACGCCGTCGACCACACCCGCGCCTACCTGCGCGCCTTCGAGACGGAGATCGGCCGGGCCGCGGACGCGGCCGCCGCCAAGGAGGCGCTGGAGCGGCGCTTCCCGAAGCTGGGGCTGCGGATCGCGGTGGACATCGGCACCAAGGTCGCCATGGGCGAGATGGCCTGGGGGTGAGCGGACGGTGATCGAGATCCCGCGGGACGTCGCTTCCTTCGCCGAGTCGCCAGCCCCCGCCGACGTGGTGCGCCGCCAGTACCTGGCCTCCGCCCGGGGCGACCTGGCCGCGCTGCGCGCCACCCTGTCCGACGACGTGGAGTGGACCGAGATGGCCGGCTTCCCGCTGGGCGGCACGTACCGCACCCCGAAGGGCGTCACCGCCAATGTGATGGAGCGGCTGGCCGCCGAGTGGGACGACTGGACTGCGCACGACGACACCTACGTGGTGGACGGCGAGACCGTGGTGGTGCTGGGCCGCTACACGGCCGTCCACAGGGCCACCGGAAGGCCGCTCGCGGTGCGGGTCGCCCACCGGTTCACGGTGCGCGGCGGGCGGATCGTCCGCTTCGAGCAGTTCACCGACACCGCGCTGGTCAGGGACGCGATGACCGGGTGAGGCGCCCGGAGCCCGCCCGCACCCCACATTCACTCGTACGGGCGAGCGTGGTGCGGCGCGCCAGGCGCGGTCTCGACACGCCACCCGGATGGCGGCAGGCTGAGCGCGACCACGGCCGGAGAGCGAGGAGTCGAGCATGGCGGGCACGGACACCGGGACGACCGGAACGACCGGAACGGACGGCGGGCGGGAGCGCCCGGTCGTCATCGTCGGGGCGTCCCTGGGCGGCGCGAAGGCGGCCGAGGCGCTGCGCGAGGCCGGCTACCGGGGCGGCATCGTCCTGATCGGCGAGGAGCACGAGCGCCCCTACGAGCGGCCGCCGCTGTCCAAGGGCTACCTGCAGGGCAAGACGCCCCGGGAGAAGATCTACGTCCACCCGCCGCAGTGGTACGCGGAGCACGACGTCACGCTGCGGCTGGGCACGGCGGTGGCCGCGATCGACCCGGCCGCGCACACCGTGACGCTCGCCGACGACGGCCGGGTGGAGTACGCCAAGCTGCTGCTGACCACCGGCTCGGTGCCGCGTCGGCTGCCGGTTCCCGGCGCGGACCAGGACGGGGTGCTCTACCTGCGCCGGGTCGAGGACAGCGACCGGATCAAGCAGGCGGTGCGGCCGGGCGCCCGGATCGCGGTGATCGGCGCGGGCTGGATCGGGCTGGAGGTGGCGGCCGCGGCACGGGAGGCCGGCGCCGAGGTGACGGTGCTGGAGGCGCTCGAACTCCCGCTGCTGCGGGTGCTCGGCCGGGAGGTCGCCCAGGTCTTCGCCGATCTGCACCGGGAGCACGGCGTGGACCTGCGCTTCGGCGCCAAGGTGGCCGAACTGACCGGCGAGGGCGGCACGGTGAGCGGCGTGAAGCTCGCCGACGGCACGACGGTGGCGGCCGACGCGGTGGTCGTCGGCATCGGCATCGCCCCCGCCACCGGCCTGGCCGAGGCGGCCGGGCTGGAGGTCGACAACGGGATCAAGACCGACCGGCACCTGCGCACCTCGGACCCGGACGTCTACGCGGCCGGCGACGTCGCCAACGCCTACCACCCGCTGTACGGCAAGCACATCCGGGTCGAGCACTGGGCCAACGCGCTCAACCAGCCGCAGACCGCCGCCCGCGCGCTGCTCGGGCAGCCGGACGCGGTGTACGACCGTGTCCCCTACTTCTTCACGGACCAGTTCGACCTCGGCATGGAGTACGTCGGCTACGTCGAGCCGGACGGCTACGACCAGGTGGTGTTCCGCGGGGACCCGGCCACCCGCGAGTTCATCGCGTTCTGGCTCTCCGGCGGCCGGGTGCTCGCGGGGATGAACGTCAACGTCTGGGACGTCACCGACCCGATCCGCGAACTGATCGTCTCCAAGCGTGTGGTGGACGCCGAGCGACTGGCGGACCCGAACGTCGCCCTCGACGAGGTCTGAGTGGGCCCTTTGGCATATATGATCCTAAAAATGGCTTATAGTCATGCCGCTTTCACGATGCTATGCCCGATAGATGAGCAACATCCTTCCTTCGATCGGAGGAGCGGCTGTCCGTCTCGTCCGCATCCATGTTCCGAAGTCCGTCCGGTTTGAAGAAGTCATAGAAACGCCGACCCGACAGTGGAACGCGATCCTCCGTCGCATCTGTGCTGACGCCGTGTCATGACCGAGCACAAGCCGTACCCGAACTACCTCTCCGACGCCCGATGTGCCCTCGTTGAGCCAATTCTGACGGCGTGGAGAAAGGCCCGACTCGACCGCCGGCCACTGGCCAGCCGGCGAAAGTCGAGCTGCGCGACGTCTTCAACGCCATCCTCTACATCAACCGCACCGGAATCCCCTGGAAGTACCTCCCGCACGACTTCCCCAACCACGGCACCGTCTACGCCTACTACGCCGCCTGGTGTGACGAGGGCATCTTCGCCCAACTCACCTACGACCTCACCGGACCGGCCCGCATGAAGGAAGGCCGCAAGCCCGAACCGACCGCCTCGATCATCGACACTCAAAGCGTCAAGACCTCCACCAATGCGCCCTTGGCCAGCCAGGGAACCGACGCCGCCAAAAGATCGTCGGCCGCAAGCGAGGCATCCTCACCGACACTATTGGCCTCATCCTCGCCACCGCCGCCAGCCTGTCCGAGAACGCCATCGGAATATGCCTCCTCGACCAGGCCAGGAGGGCCTACCCAAACATCTCCAAGATCTGGGTCGGCACCGGCTTCAAGAATGCCGTGATCGAACACGGCGCCACCCTGGGCATCGGCTTCGAAGTCGCCCACCGCAAGTCCGACATCCCCGGGTTCCACGTGGTGAAAAGGCGGTGGGTGGTCGAACGGAGCTTGGGGTGGATCATGCAGCGCCGCCGCCTTGACCGCGACTACGAGCCCCTGCCGGCCAGCTCCGAAGCCATGATCCACATCGCCTCGATCGACAACCTCTCCAAGCGCATAACGGATGAAACCGCACCAACCTGGCGAGGAGCTTACCCCGGGTCGACGCTCAGCCGCGGACGGCATTGCGGGCCCGGGCGGCCGAGGCCGTGGGCGCGTTGGACAGCGGCGCGGCCGGGGCCACGGGACCGTCAGGAGGACGATTCCTGCAGCATCCCGCGAATGAACGCGGAGAAGGAGGCCGCGCCTTCGAAGACGCCTTCCGTCTCCTCGGCGATCTCGTAGGTCTTCCCGCCCTTCTCGGCCGGGCCGATGAAGTGGTAGATGTACCCCTGGTGGCCCATGAACACCACACAGCCGTCGAGCGACTCCCCGGGATTCGATTCCTCCAGGATCTCCCGGGCGTATTCCTTGATCCCCAGGATCTCCGGGAACGCGTAGGTCTCCCCCCGCAGCGCGCGGAACCCACCGCCGCCGGCCAGGGCCAGGAATTCCCGGTAGTCCTCGGGGAGTGCGACTCCCTGGTCCTGCTCGATCAGCGCGATCTGATCCGGCGTCAGGCCGACCGCCCCCTGCAGCGCCCCCGGGTACGCGTTCAGAATCCTTGCCATCGTGCCCACGTGTCGTACACCTCGGAAATGTTGTGGAATCAACTCGAAAAGGCGGCCGCTCCCCGGTCTCACGGACCGGGGAGCAGTCGCCTTCAGCCTCGGATGGCTGGACGATCAGCCATGATCTGCGATGCGGTTATCCTACCCCGATGCGAAGCCAGACATCGGGATACCTCTTGTTGAACTCCGTGTAGACGCTGCTACAAGAGCCGCAGGCCTCCTTGGTGACCATAATCGTCAGAATTCCGCGCTGCCCCGACGGAGGGCCGAGCTTCGCCGCGACTTCTTCGACGATCTTGTATTCCGCATCGGAGTTACGGGGGATCTTCCCGCCCTCCACCGTCTTCGGATTGAACACCGGGTCCTTCGGCATGTCCACGGTGCCCGGCCGGTTCGCCTTGCCGCTGATCGACTTGTAGACATCCACCGTCCCGTCCATCGACTGGAACACCGCGCCGGCGTACGTTCGCGTCTCGGCGTTCTTGACAGCGTCCAACGCCCCGCCGATGGTGCCCTTCTCGATGAACTTCAGGTTCGCCATCGCCATGGCGTCGTAGGCGGAGGTCAGCCGGTCGAGGATCGTGACGTCCGCTACCGCCCGGGCCAGATTGGAAGCTCCGCCGGCGATCTTCTCGACGACCTGTCCCGGCAGTGCCGGGACGACCGCGAGCGCTGTGAGGAAGCAGGAGAGGTCGTCGCCGTCCGCGCAGTCGTACGCCGACCCGGTCGGGATCAGACCGAGGGTCCCCTGCTGGACCGCGTAGGCGACGCTGCGCTTCGTGCACTCCGCCGGGCACACCCAGTCCGGGACCGGAATCGGCTGTGCCTGGGGCTTCGGCCGCGGCGCCTGGGTGCTCCTGCCGCTGGCCGGCGTCGGAGCGGGAGAGGGCCTGAGACCGGAGCTGCTGCCACCGCCGCTGATGCGGGTGCGAATGGTCTGGGCCATCTCGGGGGTGAACACGGTGCCGGGAGACGCGTTACTGGTGTCACCGGGGGCCGAGTCGAGCCCACCGGTCTGCTCGGCGCACGCCTGGCTGGCGCACCAGCTCCCGTAGAGCCCGGTCGGGTCACTCAGGTTGACCGGGTCGTTGTTGCTGTAGCCGTAGGCGTTCCACTGCTGTGGGGCGTTCTGGTCGAGCAACGGGTCCGGGGTGATGAACCGGCCGGTCGCGGGCTGGTACTGACGGGCGCCGAGGTTGGTGAGGCCGGTGGTGTCATCCTTGGTTCCGCCGACGAAACCCTTGCTGCCGAGCCAGCTGCCCGATGCGGGCTGGTTGGAGCCGATCGGGTTGCCGAAGGGATCGCTGGTACGACGGCTGACGGCCAGGGTGGCGAGGTCGATGCTGACCGTGCCCGTGCCGTGGTGGTCGGCCGCCTGGACGACGAACGAGCCGGCCGCGGTGCCCGCACCGCGGCGGACGATGGTGAGGCCGCCGGGGATGGAGTAGGAACGCGTACCGGTCTGGGCCTTGACGGCCCCGGACGTGCTGACGGTCAGCTCATCGGATCCCAGGACGATGGTGTTGGTCCCGGGGTTGCGACGGACAAGCTGGTTGCCGTCGGCGTCGTACACGTAGGTGGTGGTGTTGTTGGGGACGGTCCACTTCTGCCCGGCCGGGACGGTGCTCGCGCAGTCGCCGAGGGCCAGGGGGGTGTTGCTGGTGGTGATGTCGCCGGGGATGGCGAGGCACAGTTTGGACGCGGAGTTCTGGATGGTCCCGTCGGCGCGCGGGGTCCAGGTCTGTGCGGCGGAGTTGTCGCACGCCTGGACCTGGACGGCCGAGCCGGCGATGGTACCCATGGCCTGGACGCACTTGCCGAGGACGACCAGCCGGTCGTTGGCGACAGTGTAGAGCTGGCTGCCGCCGTCGGAGCAGGTGTTGATCTGCAGGTTGGTGCCGTCGGCGTTGCTGCCGCCGGCCGTGGCGATGCACTTGCCGCCGTTGCCGGTGATCCGGCCCGGGGCGGTGTGGCTCGCCAGCTTGCCCTCGCTGTTCCAGGTCAGCGCCGAGGTGCCGGTGCCGGATACCCCGCTGCGGACGGCCGTGGTGTTGCCGGCCGCGTCGTACTGGGTGCCGCCGTTGGCGGTCGTGGTGGTGCCGGTCTTGACGGTCGATCCGAGCAGGGCGTGCGCGCCGCCCGTACCGCCGCCGGTGTCGCCCGCCGCGGTCGGCTTGTTGACGGTCCCGGGAGCCGGGAACCGCTGGGTGGTGGTGACGTCCTTCGCGCTGTCACCGGACGGGTCGTGCTGGACCAGCGAGGTCCGGTTGCCGGTCAGGTCGTAGGTGTACTCCTGCCAGTAGGAGTTGCCACCTCCCACGGTGGTCTTGGCCGGTGCCACGGCCCCGCTGGTCGGGGTCGTGTTGGTGCAGGCGCCCTGGTCGACGGTCTTGTGCTGAAGCGGGTCCGGAGTGGTGATGCCGCCGGTGTCGCTCCAGGCGGTGGTCAGCCGGCCGAGGTAGTCGTACGTGAAGCACTGACGGTCACGGGCCGACGGGGTGTTGTCGGGGGTGTTGGTGATGGAGGTGATGGCCCCGGACGGGTCGTAGGTGTAGCCGGTCTGCTGCACCGCACCGGTCAGGGAGGTCTGCTTGTCGAGGAACTGGGAGCGGACCCGGCCGGTGGCCTGGTCGTAGTCGGTCGTGGCGACGACCTGGGTGGCCCACGGGTTGACGGTGGAGCGCAGGATCCGGCCGAAGGCGTCGTACTCGCTCTGCACGTCGTACGTCGTCGCCCCGGCGTACGAGGTCATCTGGCCGTAGTCGTTGTACGAGTAGGCCAGCCGGTCCACCGGGAGGCCGCCGATGGCCGGGAGCGTGACGAGCTTCGGGTTACCGGTGAGCTGGTCGTACTGGGTGGTGGTGGTGTAGGTGAAGGTCCCCGAGTCGAGCCCGGCCTCGGCCCCCGGGACGGTGGTCGTGGTGGACGTGGGCCGGTAGCCGTTGTCGTAGCCGGTGATGGCCGTGGTGTAGGCCTGTCCGCCGCTTCCGCCGACGTAGCGGGTGGAGGAGGCGGGCTTGCCCTTCATGACGCTGTCGAAGGTCCAGGCGGCCAGCTGGTTGGCCGGGACGACCTGGCCCTCGTAGAGACCGGTCTTACGGCCCGCCAGGTCGTAGGTGTAGGCCAGGACCTGGCCCTTGCCGTTGGTGGTGCTGGCCAGACGCGACGCGGCGTCGTAGGTACGGCTGGTGGTTCCGGCGTCCGGGTCACTCGCACCGGTCTGGCGGCCCCGCAGATCGTACGTGTAGGACCAGCTGTTGCCGGCGCTGTCCGTCATCCCGGACCGCTGGCCGGACGCGGTGTACGCGTAGCGGGTGACGTCGGCGTCCCCGGCCTTCCCGGTGGCCGTGGCGGTGCGGTATTGCCACAGTTCGGTGGTGAGACCCCGGGCGTCGGTGACGGTGCTGGTCGGCCAGGCGCCCTGCGGCGGGACGACGTCGGTGCGGTCGACCCCCGGATAGGCGGTGGTGGTCTGGCTCTGTAGGGCGCCGAGGGACCAGAGCGCGGCCACGGTCGGGCGGCCCAGGCCGTCGAATGTGGTCCGGGTCTGGGCGGGGATGGTGCTGTCGGGCGCGGTGACCAGGGTGGTGGACGGTGCGGCGTCGCGGTTGTACCAGGCGGCGCTACTCGCCCAGGCACGGCCCTGGGAGTCGTACTGGGTGTCGGTGATCAGCCGACCGGCGTCACCGGGGCCGGCGGGCGAGGACTGGGTCTGGCGGGTGCGCGCGAAGCCGTCGAGCAGGGCCACCGTGCGCTTGTAGACGGCGGTGTCACTGTCCACCATCAGGGTCGAGGTGGTGGTGGTCGACGGTACCCCGGTGGTGTTGGAGACGCTGTAGGAGAAGGTCTGGTTGGCGTTGGGCTTGGTGGCGGGGGTCCGCCCCGGCGACCAGACCCCGGTCAGCCGGCCGAGCGCGTCGTACGTCTCGGTGACGGTCTTCCCGTTGGCGTCCTTGACCGTGAGGGGCAGGGCCCGACGCGGGTCGAGGGTGGTGACGGTGTCCCAGCTTCCGGAGGCCCCGGGGACCGGGACCGAGGAGGTCACGGTGGTGGGGAGTTCACCGGCAGCCGGCGCGTAGGTGGTGCTGGTAGTCGAGCCGCCCGGGTGCTGCGCATCGGTGCTGTTCGGATCGGTCGTCGAGACCATCCGTCCGTACACGTCGAAGGCCGCGGTGCCCGTGGTCGCGAACACCGGTGCCCCAGCACCGTCGAAGCGGTCGAGGGTGCGTGTCCCGGTGGGGTCGCCGATGTTGCCGAACCGGCCGTGCGGCAGCCCGTCGTAGAGGACCTGGCTCCAGGAGACGGTGTTGGCCGTCGTGGGCGCGGCCGTGCACGCGTCCGCGCCGGAGACCACCAGCGTCTCGGAGATGTGGTCGATGTTCTGCGGGTCGGGCCCGGTTGCGTAGACGCTGCGGGTGCAGAGGTCGGGAAGGCCGTCGGACTGGTCGAGGGAGGTGCGGAGCCGGTTGTTGTGGTCCGGGTCGCTGGTCGTGGTCTTGGTGGTGCTGCGCCAGGTGCCGGCGGTGGTGCGGGCACGGCCGGTCGCGGTGGTGGTGGTGGCGTTGTACCGGGCCGTCAGGTCCGGGAGGCCGGGCCTGGCCTGGGTGGCCGTGGTCACCTCTCCACTCGAACTGTTGACGGTCTGGGACTGCACCGTCCCGCCGGCCTGGTCGTAGGTCTCGCTCTGCAGGACGTTGCCGACGAGCCAGGGGACGTCGAGGGAGTCGCGGCCGAGGGCGTCCGTGAGGTGGACGCTGCGCTTGGTGCCGTTCTTCCGGATGTCGCCGTCCATGCCCTGGCGGTAGGTGATGACTGTCTGGCCCCTGGGGCCGTCGTTGCCGCTGCCGGTAGTGGTGGTGACAGTGGCGAAGCCGCGGAAGTCGTCCCAGGTACGGGCCTTGGGATCGGTGAACTGGCTGTCGTCCCGGTGCCAGGCGGCCGGTCCGTAGCTGAAGCGGGTGATCTTCGCCGGGGAACCGGTGGCGAAGTCGTTCTCGGTGAACGAGGCGACGGTGTAGTGGTTGAACCAGTCCAGGACCGGGTCCGATCCGACGACGGAACCGGGCGGCAACCAGCGGACGGGGTAGCAGGAGCGGGAGTTTTCGTCCTCGGCCGACGGCATCACGCCCTTGACGCGGGAGCATTCCGGGAGGTTGTAGTCGACGTTGAGGACGCCACCGGTCTCCGTGCGGATCTGCTGGATGCGCGGCCGGTTCATGATCGGCGGAGCGGGCACAAGATCGGTGCCGTCGACGCGGTTGGGCAGCATCACCGGCACGAAGGTGACCGGCGGGACGGGGACGGCGGGGCTGCCGCTCTTGCCCGTACGCTGGACGGACTCCAGCCACAGCGCCTTCTGGCTGGTGGCGTCGGCCGGATCGGGGAAGGAGTGCTTGAGCTCGTAGCCGTCGACGTCCTGCCAGGCGTTGTTGACCCTGACCTGGGTGCTGACGGAGGTCAGGCGCTTGGTGGTGAAGTAGGTCGGCCCGTAGGTGGTGCAGGTGCCGATGTCCTTGCACTCCTGGTCGACCGGGACGTCGGGCCAGTTGTTCTTGTTCGCCACCGTGCGGTTGGCCGGGTCACAGGCCGTACCCGCCGCGAGGCAGCGCTCGCCAGTGGTGAAGCTGACGCGGGCGGCCGGCTGCAGGCCGCCCTTGGCGGCGACCTGCTCGCTCAGGCGCTGGCCGTAGTCGATCCGGGAGGGCAGGTTGGCGCGGGTGTAGGGGGTCGGCGTGCCTTTGCCGTTGGCCTGACCGCCGCCACGGGCGTAGTAGTTGGTCTCGGGCGCCCAGGTGTAGGTCGTCAGGTTGTCGTGGGTGTCGACGACGTAGTCGAGGGACAGGCGCTGCCACATCTGGCACCAAGACGCCTTGCCCTTGGCCGCGTCGTAGCAGCGGTCCCCGCTGTTCGGCGCGTAGACGGGCACGGTGGAGGCGGAATTGGTGGCCGGGTCGCTCTTGTCGCCGCCGGGCAGGTGATTGAGCCCGAAGTAGTAGACCGTTCCGACGGTGTCCGTGACCTTGGCGTAGGCGCCGTTGTCGGTGCCGTTGGCGGCGCCGGTGCCGAACTCGACCCTGGTGCCGTCGTCGTTCTTCAGCCGCCACACTCCGGTCGCGTCGTCCGACCCGGCCGGGGTGCCGGAGACGCGGACGAGTGGCCCGGAGTGCGAACCGAACGCCAGGGCGGCGTTGAAGCCGTCCCAGCACAGGTCGCCGGACCCGGTGATGCCGGCCTTGTCGCAAGGCTTGTAGCTGCGCTCGATGAAGCCGGGGTTGAAGTCCCAGCCGTCACCGATCCAGGACGCCTGCGCGTTGGTGGCGGACGTCCTTCCGTCCACAGAGGAGGAGTTGTAGCCCAGCGAGACGGCGGGGGCCGATTCGCCGAGGGACGGCGGGACCGCGATCTTGTAGCCGTAGGTCAGCGCGCCGGAGTTGCCGCCGGTGGCCCAACCCGAGGAGGTTGTCAGGCTCGTGGCGGTGTAGGTCCCACCGCCTCCCGACGGGCCGGTCTCGGCGGCGAGCACCACGGCCGGGGCCGACGGTGCGGGCGCGGCGGCGGGCAAAGCGGTGCTGAACAACGCCTTGGTGGCACCCGTGATGGCGGGCGCCAGCTCCTGACGGGCCGTGGGCAGGTCGACATCCGCGACGAAGCGCTTGGACTCGGCGTCGTAGCCGGTCTTCACCGGAGTGCGGACCAGGCAGGACGGGTCCTGCGGCGTCGTCAGGGAGCAAGCCGGGAGCGACACCAGCCGGCCACGCGCGGTGAAGTCGCCGTCGCCGCGGACGCCGAGCGCCGCCGTGTCGACCGCAACGCGGACGGGCGTGGTGGCCGGCGGCTCGGTGCCGTCCGGAGCCAGAGCGGCGGGGTGCGACGTGAGTGACAGCAGGAGTCCGTCGACTCCGGCCGCGTCCGCGACCTCGGTGCCCGCCTTGACGACGGTGACGGAGTCGGCGCCCTTCACCTGCGGCTGAGCTGCACTCACCCATACCGGCAGTGTGCCGGCCTGAACGGACGTCTCGCCGAGGCCGGCGGTCGCACTCTCCTGCTTGGCCGCCGCTCGTGCGGGCCCGGGCTTGGAAGCGGCGGGCACCGGATAGTGGGGAGCGGTCTCCTCGGGCTTCGGCGCGGCGGCGGCCTTGACCGATGTGGTGAGCGCCAGGGGCGTGCCCGGAGGCGACCACACCCGGGTGAAGTCGGGTCCGGCGGCCGCAGCCTGTGCGGCCATCGGGCCCAGCAGCGTGGCGATCACGGCGAGCCCGACCGCCCCGGCTGTGTGCCGTCGGACGCCGGGCAGATTCCGGTTTCTTCTGTGAACTGGCAAGGAAGTTCCAAGAGTTGATGATTATTGCGATGCCTTTAATAGGCCATTGACTGTGGATTCTATTGGCAATTGATCATCAATCTGCACCAACGGCACCCAGGAGGCTTGGGCGACGCACATCACAATGCCGCTTTGGGGTATTTCAACCACCTTTGTTGCGACAGTTATCAAAAAAAGATCTTGACCGCCCTGACCAGCTCTGACACTGTTCGGCTGACCTCTACGCAGTCCGCGCCAGAGGCTGATATGCAGGGAAATCGTGTGCGCACCACATCAGCGTTCTTGACGAATCGTCAAAGATCAGTTCCGGCCCAAAGAAAGAAGCGTCCGACCGGATTCCGGAGCCTGTCGGCGGCGACCGTCCTGGTCGTTTCCGCAGGCCTGCTCTCACTCGCCCCGGTCGCGGTAGCGGACGGTCCCGAGGACCTCCAGGCGATGGTCGAGGCCGGGGACGCCAAGCACGCGGGCGAGCTCCTGGACCCGCGCCCGGCCGAGCTGGCGATCGCGGAGGCGAAGCGCACCGGCAAGGACGTGCCGATCCCCGCGCTGACCGACGAGTTCAGCATCACCACCGCGACGCCCGGCGGCCGGCTCCGCCAAGAGCAGCACATGGACGCGCAGCGGGTGAAGCGGGCCGACGGCTCGTGGACGTCCCTGGACGACACGCTGGTGCGCCGTCCTGACGGGACGTACGCGCCCGCCGCGGCGAGCGAGGGCCTGGTGATCTCCGGCGGCGGCAGTGGCCCGCTGGCGACGATGAGGACCAGGGACGGCAAGGAGCTGTCGGTCGGGTCCCCGTTCGGCGGCGCACTGCCGGTCCCGGTGGTGAGCGGCAACAGTGCGCTCTTCACGTCGGTGGCGCCGGACACGGACCTGAAGGTGACGGCCGACCGGTTCGGCGGGTACAGCACGGTCCTGGTGCTGCACACACCGGCCGCCGCCGCGAACCCAGCGGTGCGTTCGCTGAACTTCCCCGCCACGGCCAAGGGCATGGAACTGGCAGCCAACGGGGACGGAAGCCTGAAGGCCCTGAGCGGCGGTCAGGAGGTCTTCACCGCCCCGAAGCCGCAGATGTGGTCGGCCTCGGCCCCCGCGACGGACGGAACCGCCACACCGACCGGGACCGGAGCCGTGAAGGCGTCGTTCACCACGCGCGTCGCGGCCGCCCCCGCGACGGCTCCGTCCGAGGTGGGCGCGGGCCCGACCCGACAGGAGCCCGACGCGCCCAGCACCGCGGAGGGTCCCGGTCCGAAGGCCACCGTGGCGGACGTCCCGGTGTCAGCGGCCACGGACGCGAAGGGCGTCGGGGCGATCAAGCTGTCGCCGAGCCCGGAGCTGCTCGACGGTGCCGACACCAGCTACCCGATCTACGTCGACCCGTCCTGGTCGAACGACGCACGCGGCAAGAGCCACCACGCCTGGGTCCAGTCCGCCTACCCGGGGGTCGGCAACTTCGACCGCACCGGCTCGGCGGACCGAGACCGACCGGGTGTCGGCTTCCAGGGCTGGGAGACCACCAAGGGCGTCGAGCGGGCGCTGTACGAGTTCAACCTCAACGGCTACCTGCCCAACACGGCCATCAACTACGCGAACCTGCGGGTGTCGCAGTACATCTCGGCCGACTTCTCCTGCAGCACCACCTACCCGGTGACCGTCTACCGGGCTGACGCGTTCGACGGCTCCATCTCTTGGAACAGCCACCGGACGTACGAGCGGGTCGACGGCAAGAACGTACCCGGAAACGGGACCAACTCGGCCTGCTACGGCGACGTCCCCGTCGACTTCAACGTCACCGCCCCGATGCGCAACGCCCTCGCGGACACCGGCCGACCCCTGGCGTTCGCCCTGGTCGGCAACGAGGGCACCGGCGACAAGATGGGCTTCAAGCGCTTCGGCTACGACGCCGTCCTGTCCACCGAGTACGACCATCTCCCGCTGCAGCCGGGCGACCCGCGCACCTCACCCGCGGCGCACAGCGTCACCCGCGGCGAGGGCGAGAGCTGCGCCGCCGGGCCCGTCTCCTCGCTGCGCTGGATCACCGACAGCACCGTCAATCTGACCTCGGTGGTCAGCAGCTACAACCAGTCCCAGCTCACCGAGTACGTCAACATCTGGGACGACTCCTCGTCCGGCTCCCCGAGCGTCAGCAACGGCTGGTCGGGCTTCGTGCCCAACGGCAGCCGCGCCTCCTACAACGTCCCCCGCTTCACCCTCAAGGACGGCCACATCTACGGCTGGGCCACACAGGGCGACGACGGACTGCTCCGCGGCCCGTCGACCCCGGCGTGCCACTTCGCCGTCGACACCACTCCGCCGGTCGCCGCGTTCGGCACCTTCACCGACCCGAACACCCAGTTCCCGCCGTCGGGCAACGGCCAGACCACCAACCTGCGCCTCGGCCAGGAAGGTTCGATCCCCTTCACGGCCTACGACCCCAACCCCTCCGGCCTGCTGGCCTCGGGCGTCGTCTGCGTCCGCTACGGATTCGACCCGCAGCTCGCCGACTACACGCAGAACTGCGCGAACGCGGGCAGCACGCTGAACGTCAGCGAGATCAGGGTGAAGCCCACGCACTGGGGCACCAACGTGCTGTACGCGCAGGTCTTCGACGACGCCGCGAACGCCTCGCAGACCATGTCGTACTCCTTCTACGTGCCCTGGGCCCCCGGTCCGGTGGCCTTCGGTGACACCACCGGTGACGCCAACCCCGACATCCTGGTCCCGGACAGCGCCGGCAACCTGATCACCCACGGTCGGGCCACCGACCCGGGCAACACCAGCGTGCCGCCGACCGGCACCGCCGCCCCCGCCAACCAGGCACCCGAAACCGGGCGCACCTGGAAGGACTACAAGGTCACCCACCGCGGCTCGCTCGACCCAGGCCTGAACACCGACGACCTGTTCGTTCACCGGGACGGCGGCAGCTCGCTCTACTACTACTCCAACAAGCTCTCCGACCCGGGACGGTTCACGGCGAACCTGAAGAGGTCGCTGAGTCGCCCCAACTGCGAGGGCGACGCGGCCGCGTGCCCCGACTACCGGCAGGACGAGGACTGGCGGTACACCACCCAGATCACGCCGATCGGCTCGGCCACCGACACCCGCACCCCCAACCGCGAGGTCAAGAACGCCACCGGCATCCTCGCGGTCGAGTCCGGCAACCTCTGGTACTACCCGGCCGACACCAACCACACCCTGCGGGCCCCGAACCTCGTCGCCACCGGCGGCTGGGACACCCTCGACCTGATCGTTCCGGGCAACACCCTGGCCGTCGACCCGGCCGGCACCACCCCGGTCACCCCCGCCCTGTGGGCACGCGCCCGCACCACCGCGGGCGGACGCACCGCCGGCGACATCGTCCAGTACACCCTCACCACCCAGACCCGTACCGACGCGTTCGGCGACTACACCGCCGTCACCGCTGTCGCCCCCGCCGCCACCAAGATCGGTGCGGGCGTCACGACCGCCGACTTCCCGACCGTCGGCGCGGACGGCGACGTGACCGGCGACGGTGTGCCCGACCTGTGGGCCCTCGACAGTTCCGGCAACCTGCACACCTGGCCGGGCGCCGTGACCGGCAAGGTCGTGACCGGCTTCAACGGCGACCACTACCGCGGCAACACCCAGGCACCGCAGGCCCAGTGGAAGCTGCAGGGCGACACCGCCTCCGCCCCGGCCGGCAACGACGCCGTACCGAGCGACCTCACCTTCGCCGACGACACCGTCGACGGCCGTGCCGCCAAGGTCGCCGTCTTCAACGGCAGCACCTCCGCCGCCACCACCGGCAAGCCCGTCGTCGACACCCGCCAGAGCTTCACCATCAGCACCTGGGCCAAGTCCACCGGCACCGGCAACGTCATAGCCAGCCAGAACACCACCCGGGCCAGCAGCTTCCTTCTCTGGAGCGAAGGCAACGGGGGCGCCTGGCGCTTCGCCCTCGCCCACGCGGACGACAACAATTGGCCGTACGACTACACCTCGGTGACCAACAGCACCGCCCTGGTGAAGAGCGACGTCTGGACCCAGCTCACCGCGAGCTACAACGCCACGACTGGCCAGATGAGCCTGTACGTCAACGGCACGCTCGCCGGCAGCGCCTACCACAACGCGGCCACCAGCCCTGCCCCCAGCGGCGGGCTGGTCCTCGGCCGCTACCAGTACCAGGGCCAGCAGACCACCAGCTACAACGGCCGCGTCAGCAACTTCGCCGTGTACAACACCCCCGTCGCCCCACCCGCCACCGGCATGACCATCCGCCACGCCGCCAGCAGCAACTGCCTCGATGTCCCCGGTGACGACACGAGCCGCGGCATCGCCATCTGGCCCTGCAACAACGGCGCCAACCAGACCCTCACCGTCAACCCCGCCAACGGGTCCGTCAGTCTGCGCGGCATGTGCCTGGACATCACTGGGGGCAGCACCGCCAACGGAGCCGGCGTCGGCCTCTGGAACTGTGTGCCTGGCGCCGGGAACCAGACCTGGCTCCCCCGGGCCGACGGCAGCCTCTACAACCCGGCGACCAACCACTGCCTCGACCTGCCCAACAACGACACCAACCCCGGCAACCGCCTCGCCGCCCACGACTGCAACGGGACTCCGGCCCAGACCTGGAGCTTCCCCGCGCTGAGGACTCCGAGCCTGCCCGTGAACCCCTGACCCCTCGACCGCAGGCCGCGATGTACGGACGTCGCGGCCTGCGGCGTACTCCGGGGCACCGGTCGAGGTGTACCGAGCCAGTGGCTCAGCCCCTGCGGACCGCCTCTCCGAGAGCGACGGGTGCGTCTTCGCTGGTCATGCGTAGATCTGGCTCTTCGGCGGCAGTGACGAGACGTTGTCTCGTCACTTCGGTGGCGGTGCCTGGCTTTGTACGCGAGTTGTGTGCACTACACAGCCACAAGGAGCTATCCCCGCGAGCACGGCGCCGACAGTCCACCACTCCCCCGCATCCATGCCTGACGACAGACCGTACGATGCTGTTGCAGGTTCAGAGCCAGTGTCAGGGCATAACTGCGAGCGATGACCTCTGGGGCGTCGGTCCGGCACACGCAGGCTCCGGATTCGAACTGAATGGATTGGCGCGCTCTGCTCCCAATCGCAGCAGGTCAGGAAGCGTCGGCCCCGCGCTCGCCACCGCGAGGTCCTGGCCGTGAGCAGACCCGACGCCCGCCTGCCGATCATCGAGGAGTTGGTCACGCTGCTGTCCGAGGCCCTGAAGAGCGTCCAGTCGTCGTCGGTGCCCGGACTCCGCAGTGGCTTGCTTCGGCAGCCCGCCGAGCTCGTCCGGGTCAGTCCCTTGGAAGACGCGGTCGGGGCGGGAGGGACCAGCTGATCCCTCCCGCCCCTACCGCGTCTTCGCTGTGTCAGCCCGACACGTCGGCTCCGGGTCGCCGGCGAGCCGGTCGAGGTGTCCACCCACGACTTCCCCGACAAACAACTCGGCAAGGCGATCCCTTACGGTGTCTACGACTTGGCCGCGAACACCGGGTGGGTCAGCGTCGGCACCGACCACGACACCGCCGCGTTCGCGGTCGAACGGGCACGCCGACCGTCGCGGTGCAGCGGGTCGCTGGGACCGCCTCGTCGCTAGGGTCCATGAACGAGCCGGTGTGCCGTCGACGCAGGCTAAGACCGTCGCCGGCCGCCCGGCGGTGGTGCTGCGGGACGGCAGGGCGTACGACGACACGTGGTCCCGCTCGACGCCGACAGCGGCACGACCTCAGCCTCGCCGGACCCCGTGGACTTCTCCCCTCGGCCAGGCGGGGACGGCGCCGGAACAAGCCGGAAAGGACACCGCCGATGCAGTTCGGGGTCTCGACGTTCCTCACCGACGAGGGCATCGCACCGGTCGCGCTCGGTCGCGCGCTGGAGGAGCGCGGGCTGGACGCGCTGTTCCTGGCCGAGCACACGCACATCCCGGCCGGCCGGGAAACCCCGTACGTCGGCGGCGGGGACCTGCCGCGGGTGTACTACCGCACGCTGGACCCGTTCCTGACCCTGGCCTCGGTCGCGGCCGTCACCGGCAGGCTGCGGCTGGGCACCGGGATCTCCCTGGTGGTCCAGCGCGACCCGATCATCACCGCCAAGGAGGTCGCCACCCTCGACCTGATCTCCGGCGGGCGGGCCGACTTCGGCATCGACGCGGGCTGGAACCTGGAGGAGATGCGCAACCACGGCGCCGATCCGCACACCCGCGGCCGACTGATGGACGAACGGGTTCGCACCATGCGGGAGTTGTGGACCAAGGAGGTGGCCTCCTTCGACGGCGAGCTGGTGCACATCGATCCGTCGTACTGCTGGCCCAAACCGGTGCAGAAGCCGCACCCGCCGATCTGGGTCGGCGGGAACAGCCCATGCACCTTCCGGCGGATCGCCGAGTACGGTGCCGGCTGGCTGGCGGTCGGCCTTCCGCCCGAACAACTGGCCCAGCGGATCGAGGAGTTACGGAAGGTGACCGGCACCGCCGACAAGCAGGTCCTCGTGTACATGGCGCCGCACGACCCGAAGAAATCGAGGAGTATCTGCAACTCGACATCGCCGGGCTGCTGTTCGCACTCCCGAGGCTACCCGAGGAACAGACCCTGCCACTCCTCGACCGGTTCGCAGCGCTCGCCGCCGCGCACCGCTGACCGGCCCGTGCCCGATCTGGTGATGGCGGAGGCCCGGCAGCGGTTCACGGCTGCTCGGGTCGCCGTGCTGGCCACCGTGGACCGGGGTGGCCGCCCGCACCTGGTACCGGTCACCTTCGCCGTGTCCGGCGATCTGGTGGTGACCGCCGTCGACCGCAAGCCCAAACGCACTCCGCACATGAAACGGCTGACGAACATCGCGGCGAACCCGTCCGTCTGCCTGCTGGTGGAACACTGGGACGAGGACTGGCAGCTCCTGTGGTGGGTCCGGGCCGACGGAGAGGCCCGGCTGCTGCCGGATCCCGCAGCAGCCGGACACTGCGCCGCCGCCGGCCTGTTGACCGCCAAGTACGCGCAGTACGCGGACCTGCCGCCGGACGGCACTGTCATCCAGGTCGCCGTCCGACGCTGGCTCGGCTGGTCCGCCCGCCCGGGCCCAGGCGGGCGGCCACAGCGGTTTCGCTGAGGTCGCGATCCCAACTCGCCTGCCAGAGTGAAGGGGCGACTTTCCCGGATGAGGAAATGGCCCTTGAAGGCCTGGTCGGGAACCGTTTCGAGATTGTCGCCGAGTGCCGGCTGCCGGCATGCCGTCACCGGCGGGCCGAGCACCATGATGAACCCGGCGCCCCACCACCCCGGGCTCCGGATCTCGCCTGACCGAGTGCGAGGCCCCCGTGGCCGCCCGCCTGGTGACCGAAGCCGACCTCGCCGTGCTCTTCTCGCACAACAGCCGGCCGCCGGGCCACGGCCCTGCCGTCGATCCTCCAGATGGAAGGTCACGCATCTCCGCACTCGGCGCCAGAGAACGACGTACCGCAGGTGGGACTGGGCGGTGGCTGCGTGGATGGCGACATCGATCGCGGTGCTCGGCACCGACAGGCACAGATCCTGCAGACGGGGGTACAGCGACTGCGGCCGGGAGCACCGGAAGCGAGGATCGAGCCATGGCTATTCGGTTGGGATTCGGGCTGCCGCAGATGAAGTGGTACGACCTCGCACATGCTCCGGCAGAGACGGCGCGGGCAGCGGAGCGAATCGGCTACGACAGCCTGTGGGTCTTCGAACGGGTGCTGTTCCCCGAACGTCCGCGGCAGGGCCTGTACAACATGCCAGGACTGGCTTGGCCGGACTCCTACCGGTCGGTTGCCCATCCGCTGGTGGTCCTCTCGGTCGCCGCCGCGGCGACCGAGCGGGCCCGGCTCGGCAGCAGTGTGCTGGTCGCGCCCTTGCACAGCCCGTTTCAGCTCGCCCGCGCCCTTGCGACGCTGGATGCGGCGAGCGGCGGCCGGGTGGTCGCGGGACTGGGGACGGGCTGGTCGCTGGACGAGTACGCGGCCGCCGGGCTCGCCCCCTTCGAGGAACGCGGAGCCGTGCTCGACGAGCTGCTGGATGTCTGTGCAGCGGTGTGGGGCCCGGACCCGGTGTCATACCAGGGCAGGCGTTCCATGATCAACGAGGCCGAGGTCGGACCGAAGCCCCGGCACCCCATCCCCGTCTACCTGGCGGCGTCCGGCGGCAGGGCCTTGGACCGGCTGGCCCGCCGTGCCGATGGTTGGTTGCCGACAGGCATCACACCCGAGCAACTGGCTTCCCAGTGGCGCGAGATCAAGGAGCGGGCCGCATCGTACGGCCGCGATGCGAGCGCGCTTCAGATCTGTGCGAGGGCGAATATCCGGATCACCGAAGCCCCGGTCCGCGATGCCGAGCGGCAGCCCTTCGTGGGCACCGTCGAGCAGATCGTCCAGGACACCGCCGGCTATGCGGCCGCAGGGGCGGACGAGGTGCTGCTCGACCTCCAGGCGAACGCGCGGGATGCCGACGAACTCGCCGATCTGGCAGCCCGGGTTCACGCGGGCATCCGCAGCGCGGGGATCTGAGGCCACTCCCCCGCAACAGGCTCGCCCCCGGGGGGCGCACACCTACGTTCGGCAGACGGGCTCGAACTCGTCCGCGGTGTGGCTGAGCGGATGCTTCAGGAGCTGATCACGGCCGAGGCCACGGCCCGGATCGGCGCCCAGTGGAACGAGCACACCGAGACGCGCACCACGTTTTACAACGGACACCGGGACAAGACGCTGACCACCCGGGCCGGCAACCTGGACCTGGCCACCCCCAAGCTGCGCACGGGAAGTCTCATGATCCGCGCGACGGTACACCTTGGAGATCATCCGTCCGCAGCTTGAGCGCGTCAAGGATGAAGGTGGCGACCGGTCCGTGCTTCTCGGCAGGCAGGTAGATGTTGGACAGGATCGGTGAGGCCGCGCCGCCCTGCGGGGCTCCGCTGAGCGTCGCGTGCCAGGTCCAGTCCTCCAGGCATCCGGCTGTCAGCATGTTCCGCACCAGCCGCAGGAACCGGTTGTCGTAGACCTTCTCACCCAGAGCTCGGAGCAGGACCCCATGGTCCAGGCTTCCGAAGCAGTCGGCGATGTCGCCCTCGATGAACCAGGTCGCCCCCGTCCAGGTGTTGGCAAGTTCGCGCAGTGCGGTGTGGCATCCTCTGCGAGGACGGAAGCCGTGGGATCGGCCGGAGAACGCCGGCTCGTAGTACGCCTCCAACAGGAGGCGCACTACCTCGCCGACCAGCTTGTCCGACCAAGTGGGCAGGCCGAGAGGACGAGTTTTCCCGCTCTGTTTCTTCGGGATATGAACTCGCCTCACCGGACGAAATCGATAGCGTTCGTGACGCATCGCATCGATGATGCGATTGATCCGCCCTATCGACATGCCGTCCACGGTCTCCTGCGTGACCCCTGGCGTCATCGCCCCCTTGTTGGAGTAGATACGCCCGTAGGCCAGCAGAGACAACTGCGGGTTGAACCTCTGTCGATACAGTTCCCCACACGGCAGACCATGCCTGCCGCGCTCATTCAGGACACTCAGCACCGTTTCGGCGCTCTGCATTTCGATTTCGCATACCTCCCCGCCCTCGGGTGTCCGATCACCTGTCCCCTTCGCCCGATGTCGCCAGATCGCGCGGGCCTTCCCTGCACGCCGCCCCGTACGCCTGGACCCGGCTGCCGGTTTCCTGGCATGCTCTCGTCCTCTTCACCTTTCGGATTCAGGTAAGCCATTAGGCCCAGGAACCTCCTCTCGATTTCCTCCCGGCTATGTCGGGGACACGACAGAGCGCCTCGTGGCGAACTTGAAGCGTTCGACCTTGCCGTTGGTCTGCGGCCGATAGGGGCGGGTGCGCTTGTGCGTGATCCCGCCGGCCGCGAGGGCGTCACGCCACAGCCGGGAGCGGTTGAGTCGCAGCAGGTCGGCGATGCGGGCCGGCCCCAGCGCGGTCCGCAGGGTGTGGACAGGCGCCGTGCGAGTTCGCGCACGTGCCGCCCCAGCAGGTCAGGTGACATGCATGAATGTCCACTCGAGCAACCAGTTCGACCTCGGCATGGAGTACGTCGGCTACGTCGAGCCGGACGGCTACGACCAGGTGGTGTTCCGCGGGGAGCCGGCCACCCGCGAGTTCATCGCGTTCTGGCTCTCCGGCGGCCGGGTGCTCGCGGGGATGAACGTCAACGTCTGGGACGTCACCGACCCTATCCGCGAACTGGTGCGCTCGGGACGGGTGGTGGACACCAAGGCGCTGGCCGACCCGGCCGTGCCGCTCGACTCGCTGTAGCGGGCGGGCCCGGTGGCCGGCCGACGGGTCCGTCGGTCGGCCACCGGGCCCCAGCCGTCGGCCGAAGGGCACGGCCGTCAGCCGACGGGGATGCCGGGGTTCACCAGGCCCCGGCCCCCGGTGACGGTGTTGCCCGCGCCGATCGTGACCCCGCACGTGGCCGCGTCGTAGTCGGTCACGTCGATCGCGTACCGGTCCGGCCCGGTGGCACCGGTGAGGTCGGAGCGGTTTCCCCGGAAGACGGTGCCGCAGCCCCAGCCCGGCCGGACACTGTGGACCTGGTAGCCGTCGTCGGTCGTGCGCCGCCCGGTGTTGTTCTCGACGACGTAGTCGTTGCCCTTCACGTCGACCCAGGAGTCGTCGTAGTTGCGCCCGGTGAGGCCGTCGCCGTCGAAGGTGTTGCCGGAGACCAGGCCGCCGGTGGTGCCCTCCTTGAGGTCGACGTTCTCGGCGCCGATGTTCGGACCGAAGGTGTTCCCGGTGATCTGCACGTAGTCGCTGCGGTCGGTCAGGGTGTTGGCGGTGCCGACGTAGACGCCCTCGCCCATGCCGTCCCGGTTCAGGCCGGTGTCGTGGATCCGCGAGCCGCGCAGCGTGCCGTGGGCGCTGGAGTTGCGGAAGTGCACGCCCTCCATGGTGGTGTGGTGGACCGTCACGTCGTCGAGGAGCACGTAGTTCGCCGAGTCGGCCATGATGCCCTTCTGGCCGCCGGTGACGGTCAGGCCCTGGACGGTCCAGTAGCTCGCGCCGTTCAGGTGGAGGCCGTAGCCGCCGCCGGACGGCGCGGTGAGGACGGCCTTCGCGGAGCCGGTGAGGGTGATCCGGGCGGCGGCGGTGCCGGGGGTGGTGGCCTTGAAGTTGCCGGAGTAGGTGCCGTCGGCGAGCTGGATGGTCTGCCCGGGCGCGGCGGCGGCGAGCGCGCCCTGGAGCTGTTTGGCGGTGCTGACCTTGACCACGGCCGCCGGGGCGACGGGGGCGGCGGCCACGGCCGCCGGGGCGGCGCAGCCGAGGGTGAGGGCGGTGAGCGCGGCGAGGACGGCGGGGACGGCGGGGCGCCTGGTCACGGACGGTGCTCCTTGCGGTGGTCGGGACCGGCCGGGGTGTGGTGACGGAGGGCCGATGATGACAGGAACATGCCGCCACTCAGAGTGGACTGGACCATTCCGGGGCGTCAAGAGCGCCCCGCCCGCGCCATACTGGAGCCCTGGGGACTCGCGGACTCGCAGACCCGCGGACAGGGAGGCGGCGATGGGCGGTACGGCCGGGTTCGCCGTGGTGGTGTTCGGTGCGCTGGGCGGCGTGGTCGCCTACCTCGCCGGCGTGGTCGGCCTGCGCGAACTGCGGCGGCTGCGCCGGGTCGGCGTCCCCGTGCGGGCACTGGTGCGCGAGCGCGCCCTGGCGCCGGAGGACCACGCGCTGCCGCCGCGGCCGCTGCTGCAGTTCGAGACCGAGGACGGCCGGGTGGTCGAGATCTTCTCCCCCGTCCCCTCCACCCCCCGCCACCCGCTGCCGGACGGCGGCTTCGTCCCGGTCCGCTACGACCCGGCGGACCCCCGGCAGGTCCTGGTGGACGGACGGGAACGCACGGGACTGGAGTACGGGTTCCTCGCACTCGGGGTCCTGGTGGTGCTCGGCTCGATCACCCTCGGCGCCACGGTGCTCTGAGCGGTGCGGCACCGCGACACCCGCCGGGCGGGCCGCACCCGGCTCGGCGCGCGGCCCGCCCGCGGACTCAGACGGTCGCGGCGGTCGTCGCCGCCACGGCGGCCGCAGTGGTGACGGCGACCATGGTGAGCTGCATGGTCCGGATCGCCTCACGGACCGACTCGGCCGCCCCGTCACCGGCGGCGATCTCAGCGAAGCGCGGCTCGACCCGCTTGCCGGGCAGCCCGGGGAACGCCAGCCGGTGCAGCCGGGAGCCGTGCAACAGGGCCACCAGCACGGCGGTGCGCACGTCCGGCTCGGCGCCGTTCAACACGGCCGCGGCCAACCGCTCGCGCAGTTCGCGCTCCACGCTGTCGTCCGCCTCCGGGTAGCGGCGGACCGGGAAGATGCCCAGCACCCGGCGCCGTTCCTCGGCCACCAGGCCCCGCTCGCACAGCCGCCCGACGGTGTCCGCGACGACCGTGGCCCGGTCCTTGACCAGCCAGTCGGCCGCCTTGGCCCGGCCCGCGCGGCGCCCGGCCACCCACTCGTCGAGCCGGGCCAGCCGGCCGTCCACCAGCGGCTCACCCGTCGGGGTGCGGTCGGTGACGCTCAGCCGGCCGTCCTCGATCGCGACCCGCCCGGCCAGCACCAGCTCGGCCAGGATGCCGCCCGCGGCGGCCCAGGCGGCGGTGGCGGCGTCCTTCGCCACACCGGACTCGTCGTCCAGCGAGAGCAGCATCAGCTCCTCCGCGAGGGTGACGTGCATCGGATGTCCCTCTCTCCTCGTCCCCACGGTCCCGCGGCCGTACGGCGCCCCGGCCCGGCGGCGCCTCAGCCGCGCAGGGCCTCGGCCAGACGCCGGGCACGCGTGTCCTCCTCCAACAACGCCCGGACCAACCGGTCCGTGCCCTGACCGGCGAGATCGGCCAGATAGGCCTCGACCGAGCGCGGGTCGGCGGGCAGCGTCACCTTGCCGGACTCCAACGCGGCGTACGCCCGGGCGTAGCCGAGACCGAGCCCGCCGAGCAGCTCGCCACCGTCGGCCTCCGGCGCCAACCCCGGCTCGTGGCGGGCCACTTCACCCGCCGCCAGCAGGGCGAGCAGGACGTGCTCGGTGCCCGGCGTTCGGCGGCCGAGGCGCTCGGCCTGGGCGTCGGCCTCCGCCCGGATCCAGGCCGCCGCACCGGAGGAGCCCCGCTGCAGCAGACGCCTCCAGCGCGGGGCCCGGTGCGTGCGGCGGGCCAGCAGCGCCTCCCGGGTGGGGCGCAGCAGCGGGTCGAGGCCGCCGCCGTCCGGACGTTCGGCGGCGTCCTGCCGCACGGCGGCGTCGAGCCGGTCCTGG
>NZ_JBEZUT010000086.1:0-27603 GCF_040636595.1 Kitasatospora sp. NPDC036755 | reverse complement strand
GGCCGGGGCCGGCGCCGGGGCCGGCGCCGGGGGCGGCGGCGGTGCGGGGGCCGGCGGCGGGGGTGTGACGGTCCAGGTGGGCGTCGGGGTCGGGGTCGGCGTGGGAGTCGGGGTCGGCGTCGGGGTGGCGGTCGGTGTCGGGGTGGCGGTCGGTGTCGGGGTCGGCGGTTCCAGCACCGGCAGGAAGGTCCGGGCGGAGTCGTCGTCGGGGAACGGGTCGACGACCGTCCCGGAGACGCTCCAGCCGAAGTCCGGGTTGCCGGGCCGGGTGCCGATCAGGGTGGCGGTGATCCGGATGACCGCGCGCGGGGCCATGGTGCCGAGTTCGCACCGCAGCGCCGCGGCGTCGCAGGTTCCGGTCGGGGTGGTCAGCTTGCCGAGCCGGGCGCCGGTCGGCACCGAGACGGTGAGGACGGTGCCGGGCGAGGGCGCGGGCCCCTTGTTGGTGACGGTGATCGTCACGTCGGTGCTGCCGTCGACGGGGACGGCCGGGGTCCGCTCGGGCACGCTGATCGCCAGGTCGACGGACTGCTGGACGGCCGGCTCCTTCTGGCGGCCCGGCAGCCGCCAGTCGAGTTCGGTGAGCCTGCCGCTCGCGAAGTCGTAGACCTTCAGGCCCTCCGGCGAGCTCGGCGGGGCGGCACGGCGGGAGGTCATCAGCAGCTGCGCGCTGTTCGCCGTCCAGGCGACGTCGCGGGGCTGGAAGGGCCCGGTGGTGGGGCGGTCGGGCAGCGGCCGGGTGCAGGCGCCCTCGCCGAGCCCGGCGGGCGCGATCACCGTGCAGTCGGCGCCGCTCGGCGTGGTGACGACCACGCCGTCCTGGTGGTTGTCGCCGCCGTTGCCGGCCTTGCGGTTGAAGGCGATCCGGCGGCCGTCGGGGGCGAACGCGGGGCTGTCGTCGATGACGGCGCAGTTGCCCGGGCAGGCCGTCCGGCTCAGGTCGGTCTGCCGGGTGAGGTCGTCGGCGGAGACGGTCCAGACGTGCAGGTTGCCGGCGTTGCCGTCGACCACGGCCGTCCGGGAGAAGGCGATCAGCTTGCCGTCGGGGGACCAGAAGGGCTGGCCGTCGGAGGCGTCCGGTTGCCCCGCCGGCGGCTGGACGGTGCCGACGATCCTCCCGGTCGACACCTCGGCGATCAGGACGCGCCCGGGCCGGGCCGGCCGGTCGCCGGTGGCCGGGGTGCTGCGGCTGAACACGATCAGCTTGCCGTCCGGGGAGAGGGACGGGTCGGTGTCCCGGTCGTTCGGGCCGCGCCCGGCAAGGTTCATCGGCTGCGGGTTCGCGCCTTCGGCGTCGGCGGTCCAGATCCGCTGGATCCGCCCGGCGGGCCCGTCCTCGTAGCGGGTCACCACGATCTGCCGGCCGTCGGGGGTGTAGGTCTGGCGCTCGTACCAGGGGTCGAAGCCGGGGCGGGGGTGGAACAGCGGGTCGGCGGCGGGGTCGGTGCTGGTGTTGCTGTCGGCGGCCGGGTCCTCGCGGAGCACGCTGATGCCGAGATCGCGCGGGTCGGACCCGTCGGGACGCATGTCCTCCACGTCGGCGACGTTGGCGGCGGAGGCGCTGGTCTGCTCCACCACCGGACCGCCCTCGTTCTGGGTGCCCAGCCAGGTCGGCGAGGAGACCAGCCGGTTGGCGCTGTAGAGGACCTTGGGCGCGTCGCAGTTGCAGGTGAGCGCGCGGTAGAGGTTCACCACCGGCGGCTGGGTCGGGTCGGGCTGCGGGGCCGGGTCGGGCGGCGTGAGCAGGTCGGCGCTGAGGAAGAGCACACCGCTGCCGTCGGCCATCCAGGAGGCGGAGCCGGTCTTCCAGGCGGAGCCGGTGCCGGGGAAGAAGGCCTTGTCGCCGCCGGTGGGCGAGGTGAGCATCAGGGTCCTGCCCTGGTCGCCCTGGTCCCAGGTGTAGACGATCTCGTTGCGGTGGGTGTCGTCGTTCACCGGGTTCCAGGTCGGGTCGACCGCGTCCCCGTTGGTCACGTTGGTGACCTTGACCGGGGCGCCGCCCGCGAACGGCCGCAGGTAGATCTGACGGTGCGACGGTTCGCCGTCGCAGGAGTACGCGATCCACTTGCCGTCGGGCGAGACGGTCGGATGGGTCTCGTCGGCCGCGCCGTCGGTGATCCGGCGCAGGCCGCTGCCGTCCCGGTTGACGGCCCACAGGACGTGCTGGGGTTTGGCGTCCCCGCCGCGGTCCTCCAGCGCCTCGAAGACGACGCCCTTGCCGTCCGGGGCGAGGGCGGGGCGGGAGGTGTCCATGCCGGTGGTGAGCCGGCGCACCGCGCCGGACGCGTCGCGCAGGTAGACCTGGGGCTGCGGCTCGTCCCGCAGGCTGGTGAAGACCATCTCGTCGCCGCGGGCCGAAGGGTCCCGGTCGAAGTGGATCGGGCCGGGCCCGAACAGCGGGGTGCTCGACTCCGCGCCGGTCACCTTGCCGAGGCCGCGGTGGTTGGTGCCGGCGAAGACGATCCGTCCGGCCGCCGGGTCGACGGCGGCGGCCGCGGCGGTGCCCGGCCCGCCGGGGGCGGCCCCGGTCAGGGTCGCCAGGGCCGCCGCGAGCGCGAGCAGCACCGCGACGGCGGTCCTGGCCGGCCGCCGGGCGGGGCGGGGGGTGGCGGGGGCGCCGATCACGCTCGACCTCACAGGTTGCAGGGGCGGTCTCCCCGCAGTGTCCCGGGTCCGGGCGCGCGGCGGGAGAGCCCGGGCACCCTCGGCGGGGGTAAGACCCGGTGTCCCCAAAGGGCAGCCCGCCGCGCACCCCGCACGGGCGGCGCTCACGGCCGGGCTCAGACGAAGCGGATGTGCTTGACCCCCGTCCAGGCGCGGCGGAGGCGCCCGCGGAGCGCACCGTCGTCGTTCGGGGCGAGGGTCAGGCCCGAGGACGCGGCGATCCGGTCGGCGACCTGGGCGACCGTCAGCCGGTCGGTCCACACGTGCTGGGCGAACTCCTCCTCGCGCAGCCGCTCCAGGCACAGGTCGAGCTTCGACACGGCGAAGCTCTCCCGCCGCAGCGGGGCGTCCTTCCCCGCCACGAACTGCAGGACGTGCCCGCCCCCGCGCTCGCGCAGCCGCCGCAGCACCGTCCCGCGCTCGGCCAGCAGGGCGAAGTGCCGGACGTCGTGCCCGCGTTCGCGCAGCCGGCCGACCGTCTCCCGGAAGTACACGGGCTCGACGACCGTCATCGGCGCGATCACCACACCGTCGTGCCCGGTGAGCACCCGGTCCAGCACCTCGACGACGCCCTGCCGCCACGCGGGAAGGTCCTGGAAGTCCCCGCGCAGCGCCGGCGGCATCATCCGGTGCAGTCCGAACCCGACGTGCTCGGGGTCGCAGACGACGCTGCCGGGCAGGCGCCAGCGGAGCTCATGGGCGGTCTGGGTCTTGCCGGCCCCGAACGGGCCGTTGATCCACAGGAGCATGCCCCCGACGCTATCGCCACCGAGGGCGACGGCTGTCCGTCGGGTTCGTGGATCCCCCAGGGGACGTACCGCATGGCAGCCACCCAGGAAAGGGGCGGCTTCTCGCCATCCACACTTCGATTCCGTGTAGCTGGACAGAACGCTCCCGTCGCGAGCGGGGGCATGACTCGCGTATGCCATAAGCGAACCACGCACGGCCCAGGAGAACTGGACGGAATTCCCAGGCGCGAGCAGCGCCCAGGCGACGGCCAGCTTGGCGGTCAGCTTTCCATCGGTCCCCACCTGGCCGTCGGCCCATACCAGGCCGACGGCCAGACCGTCCTCGGTCAGCTGCTTGACACCCTTGTCGGTGATGGTGATGTCCAGCGTGAACCTGAGGTCAGACGCAGCGTCCGCGCCCCGCCCAGTAGACGAGGGGGCTTCGGAGCCCATCAGGACTCCAGGATGAATTTCGACTCATCCACCTTGTAGCTGATAACCCTTTTCGTCTTGGATGTGAAATCCACGACGAGCGCGTCGCTGGCGACATTACTCCTCCCGCACTCCGCGGCGGACCATTGCCGGCCGCCAACCACCCGGCAACCCGGTCGGGAGGCGGCCGCGAGGACAGCCACCCTCGCGGGCCGGCCGGTCATCGCAGGTGCGGCCTCCTCCGGACACCCGGAGGAGGCCACACCCGCACGGCGGTTGTCACGGACGACGGACCGCTTCCCGCCGTTCCGGAGCTCTGAGCGGCGTTGCGGGACAACCCTCAGAAGTTGACGAGCCGCCACCGCTGGTCGGCAGGGGGGTTGATGCTGTAGTCGCAGACGGCCTGCAGGATCAGGGCGTTCAGGTTCCTGCTCTGGGGGACGAGGCACGTGCCCGTCGCCCTGTTCACGAGGCGCTTCCACTGCGGGTCGGCACTGTTGATGGTCTCGACGTACCAGTCGGCATCCGGCCCGGCTTGCCCGCAGGAGAACTGGCGTGCCTCCTGGTGGTACCGCGCGAGCAGGCACAGCCGGCTGTTCTGGTTGACGAAGAAGAAGTAGCTCTCGCCGAGGTAGCCCCACTGCTCCCACTTCTGGTCCGCGTACCCGGCGCGCTCCGCCTGGGCGAGGGCCGTCTCGTTGCCCGTACCGGGCCCGAGGATGCACCGCTCGCTGTCGTAGTTCTGGATGTTGTACGCGGGCGCGAGCAGCTCGGGTGTCGGAGCATCGGCTGTGGACGTGCCGGGGAGGCCCAGGACCAGGAGTGCCCCGGAGCCGAATACCGCCGGTAGTGCCTTGAGCTTCTTCATGACGTCGCCCTTTCAGGATGAATCCGACCGGTCGGCGCGGCCGCAGCAAGATCGCGGCAGGAAATCCAGGGCACGAAGGGCCATCCCTTCCCTCTGGAACCACCCTTCACAGCCGCCTCGTCGAATGAGGGGATCGCCGGGCCGAAGGTAGTCTTTCCACGCACTCACGGGGATCCAAGGGCCCGCTCGGGCCAACTTTTGACGAGCCCTCGCACTCCGCCGGGGAAGGCCCCGCCTCCGGGCCGTCCGCGAGGCGGCCCGGCTGTCGGGCGCGACGCACCCGGGTGTAAGTGCCGGGCGGGACCGTGGAACAGGGTCACCATGCGCAACGGGGCACGACTGGAGCATCCCAGCGCCCTGCTTCGTCGCGGCTGGATAGCGCGCACGAGAAGTCGGCGGGTTCGACTTCTCGTGCACGGTCCGACGTCCACCGATACCGAACGGACCTCATCGATCCACAGGAACGTTTTGCTTCACACCATATGAATTACCAGAACCCCAATCTCCCGCCGGAGTTCTCGACACCCCTGGAATATGATGCGAATCGAATCCAATCCAGGAGGAATATATGCGATTGTCACGTAAATTCTCACAGAATATTACCCAGGGGCCGAGCCGTGCCGACCAGGCGTTGGCCCCCGTTCTCCCCTACCCCGACGGCTGGTCGGCGCTGGCGTTCTCCGGTGAGCTCAAACCCGGCTCCGTCCTCACCCGGCGGCTCCACGGCGAGGACGTGGTGCTGTACCGGCTGCGGGACGGCCGCGTCCGGGCCGTCCGGCCCTACTGCCCGCACCTGGGCTCCCACCTGGGCCTGGCCAAGGTCGACGGCGACGACCTGGTGTGCCCCTTCCACCAGTTCGCCTACGGCCCGGACGGCACGTGCGTGCGGACCGGCTACGGAACGCCGCCCCCGAAGGCGTCGCTGAGCAGGCTGGCGGTCCACGAGGTGAACGAGACCGTGTTCGTCTGGTGGCACCACGACGGCCGCGACCCGGACTGGGAGATCCCGGCCATCCACACCGTCGGCCACCTGCCCCGGCGCTACGGCACCTGGGAGATGCCCGGCCACGCCCAGGAGATCATGGAGAACTCCGTCGACGTGGGCCACTTCGGCACCCTGCACGGCTGGGCCAAGGCCGAACTCCCCACCCCCGTCGTCTTCGGCGACAAGACCTTCCACGTCTCCATGCGGGTGCGCGAGAAGTTCCCGCTGATCGGCGAGAGCCCCATCGACATCGAGGTCGACGGATACGGGATCGGCTTCCTGCACTCCGACAGCCGCACTCCGCGGCTGCGCACCACGATGTGCACGCTGATCATGGGCACCATGATCGAGCCCAACCGGATGCAGTACCGGCAGGCGAGCCGGCTCCTCTTCGACGAGCCGTCGACCCTGCCCAAGCCACTGGCGCGGCAGGTGAGCCGGACCCTGTCCCGGCTGCTGATCGGCCCGCTGATCAGGGTCAGCGAGGACTTCACCGCCGTCGACTACCCGATCTGGTACAGCAAGAAGTACCGCCCGCACCCGAAGCTCGCCAAGGGGGACGGGCCGATCGGCCAGTTCCGGCACTGGGCCCGGCAGTTCTATCCGCAGGACCAGAACGCCCGCCCCCTGCCCGGCCCCCAGGACCCCGACCTCGCCTGCTTCGACTGACCGGCCCGCTCACGGATCCGCGCCCCGCCCGTCCACGCCGCCCGTCCGCGCCGCACCCCGGGGCCGTCGGCGGGCGGGCCGCGTACGGGAGGCGGGGAGCCGGCGGGTCGTGACCGCCTGGAGCCCCGCGCCCCGGCCGTCACTCCAGGGGGTTGTCCGGTTCGTCCAGCCAGGCCGTCTGTCCGGCCGGCGTCACCGTGAGCCCGTACCGCTCGCACCCGGGGCGTCCGGCGGACTCCCACCGGTCATGGGCGGCCTCCACCTCGTCCCAGAGCCGGCGCGGCCCGGACTGCCGGACCTCGAACCGGGACTCCCCCGGCACGGAGTCCACGGTCGCCCAGGAGGTGACGGCCGTGTCGAACAGCCACCACGTCCAACCACCCTCGCCGAACCCGCTGCGCCGGTAGTACACGTCCGGCAGGGCGAGCGCGCAGGCGAACTGCGCCGACCAGTCGTCCCCGACGGCCCCGGGGTCGAGCTTCGTCCAGGACTGCGCGGAGTCTCCCGGCCACTCCCCCGGCAGGTAGTCGTCCACCGGCGCCCCCTCGTACCGCTGCTGTCGCAGCATCATGAACGCGGACGAGCGGGTGAACCGGCCGCACGCCACCCCGCCGCCGTCCACCGTGAGGCGCACGACCGCCCCGCCGCCCAGCAGCGGCGAGACAGGGCTGACGATCACCCCGCCCGGCCGGGTCTGAGCCGGCCAGGCGGGCGGGATGCGCCGCAGCGACACGGTGGAGATGATCCGGTCGTACGGGGCGCGCACGCCCCACCCGAGCGCCCCGTCCCCGCACACGACCTCCGGCGTGAAGCCGGCACCGCGCAGTGCCGTGCGCGCCCGTGCGGTGACCCATCCGTCCACCTCGACGGTGGACACCATCCCGGCTCCCAGGCGATGCGTCAGCAGGGCCGCGTTGTACCCGGTCCCCGTGCCGACTTCGAGCACCCGGTGGCCGGGGGCCGCGTCCAGGTCGGCCAGCATCTCGACGACCACCGTGGGCATGGACGCCGACGACGTGGGCGTGACGCGGGCCCCGTCGTCGGCGCCGTCGTCCCACTGCGTGACGACCGGCAGATCGGCATAGGCCAGCCGCATCCACCGCTCCGGCTCCTCGGAGCGACTGCACGCGGCGTTGCCGTCCCCCTCGTCCACCCAGATGGTCTCCGGGAGGAACGCGTGCCGCGGAACGGCCGCCACGGACGGAGCCCAATCCGCGGTCAGCGACCCGGCCTCGGTCAGCGCGGCCACCAGCGCGGCCCGCCGCTCGTCGGCGCTCACTTCTTGTGCTTCGGGTCCGGGGCCGGCTTCTGGCTGTCCGACGACGGCTTCGGGCCGATCGACGATCCGCCGGGCTTGGCGTGCCCGGGGCTCCTGCCGTCGTCCGGGCCACCCTTGTTCTCGTCTCCCATGGTCGGCATCCTCTCGGTTCGGTGGGCATCGGTGGTGGGGGCGGTGCTGCGCACGCCCCGTGGTGCGGTGGACAGCGGGAAGCCGGCGGGGCCGACTTCCCGCGTGGGGCTTCAGGACTCCGGGCGGTGGGGCATCCGCAGGACGGCTACGGCGCCGAGGCCGACGACGGCGATGGCGAGGAGCAGGAGGAGGGGAAGGGCCAGGCCGATCAGGAGTCGCACGGGGCGGCCTCGACCTTCTCACGCTCGTAGTGGCGCAGGACCGCGAGGAGGTTGAGCACGGTGCTCGCGGGGGCCGCGCCGAAGCGGACCAGGACGCGTCCGTCGACCACCCGGTCCGTGGCCAGGGAGGGCCAGATGAGGCCGAACTTGCGCCCCCGGTCGCGGAGTTCACTGAGCAGGGAGGAGACCTCCGGCTCGGTGTAGGTGCGCATGACCGGGTCGGCCGGCCCGGTCGGGCGGCGGTGGTCGGCGGTCACGCGGCGGCGTCCAGCTCGAACCAGCAGGACTTCCCGAACTTCCGGGGCTCGGTACCGAAGCGGTCGGTGAGGGAGCGGACGAGGCGCAGGCCCCGGCCGGATACCGCGAGGAGGTCGGAACCGTCGCGCTGGATCGGGACGATGGGGCTCCCGTCGCTGACGGAGACCCGGAGCACGTGATCGGCCGTCGCGATGACGACCAGAGGAGCCGCACTGCCGCCGTGGCGCCAGGCATTGACGAACAGTTCGAGGAGCGCGACCTCGGCATCGGCGACCAGTTCGGGCTTCCACCCGGCGCGCGCCATCGCCTCGCGCAACTCCTCACGCGCGGCCGACCAGTCAGGGGGGAGTCCAAGGGGAGACACGAAGGAACCTCCGCGGGAGTCAAGAGCCGACTCTGAGCGACCGACGATCAGTCAGGGAAGCCGACTCGGAGCGTGATCGTGACGTGGGCGCACAGCAAGACATCTGGTGATTGCAGCCAGTGTGCGACCCGTCACACACAGCATGGAGGCAAGCGCCAATCCTTGGCAACTCGTCTCAGTATTTTGGATATATTCAAATCGAACAGCCAGAAGGCGCCCTACAGTGGCCATCGCCGGTGGCGAACGTGCCCACCGGGGAGGCAAACTGGTCCACTGAAGCTCAGAGAGGGCGGGGATGGCCGGAGCATCAGGTCCGACGGTTCGGCGGAGACAACTCGGAGCCGAGCTGCGTCGCAGGAGAGAGGAAGCCGGCCTCTCACACGAGGACGTCACGGAAGCGTTGGGCGGCATGAGCCAGCCGAAGCTGTCCCGCATCGAGAACGGCCGAGGTGCCACCAAGGTCGATGACGTCAAGCGGCTTCTCACCCTCTACCGCTGCGAGGACCACGAGTTGATCAACGCGCTCGTGGACCTGGCCAAACGAGGCGCACAACGCGGGATGTGGTGGCAGAGCTACAGCGCCGATATCGGCGAACCGCTCGGCAACCTCATCTCGCTGGAAGCAAGTGCCTCATCGATGCGCTCCTATGAAGGCTTCTTCATTCCAGGGCTGCTTCAGACTCCCGCCTATGCGCGCGAGATCATCAAGAAGCTCACCCTCCGCCCCGGAGTCAACGTCGAGGCGCTGGTCGACGTCCGCATGGCACGCCAGAGCGCACTGACCAGGGCTGAGCCACTCACCCTCTGGGCGGTGATCAACGAAGCTGCGATCCGATCCGGAGTCGGTGGACCGAAGCTCATGGCCGAGCAACTCGCAAGGATCGTCGACCGAGCGAGTCTGCCCAACGTCAACATCCAGGTGATGCCCATCGGCGCACCTGCGCACCATGGCATGGGCGGTGCCTTCTCCATTCTCGGATTTCCGCAACGGCAAGATCTCGACGTTGTCCTCGTAGAGGGCGCGTTGAACGACCTCTGGGTCGAGGACGCTGCCGATGTGGCGTTGTACACGGCGAAGTTCGACGCCATCCGAGCAGATGCTCTTGGCCTCGATGACTCCCTCGCCTTGATCATCGAACAGAGAGACAAGCTCACATGACGTTCATCCCGAACGCAGCCGCCATCACCACGACCTGGCACAAATCATCACACAGCAACGAGTCCACGAACTGTGTCGAGTACGCGCTCCTCCCCCGGACTGTCGCCGTCCGGGACAGCAAGGATCCTTCCGGGCCCGCCCTGGCCTTCGAGCGTGCGGCGCACTTGTCCTTCATCGCCGCCGTCGCCACCGGCGAGTTCGACTTCGACCTCTTCTAGGCACGCCCGAGCGGTGCCTCGCCCGGCCGGGCGAGGCACCGCTTTCGCCGTTCGTCCAGCGTCTAGAGCTGCGAAGCACCTCCGTCGACAGGAAGCTCCATCCCCGTCGAGAAGGTCGCGTCGAACGCCAAGTACGCCACCGCGGCGGCCACTTCCTCAGGCCTCCCCAGCCGCCGCATCGGGTTGGTGCTCCGGTATCCGTCCTTCGTCGCCTCGACGACATCGGCGGGCAGCGAGGAGCGGTCCAGGATGCCCGAGTCGATCGGGCCGGGGCTCACCGCGTTCACCCGCACCTTGCGCGGGAGCAGTTCGCGGGCCAGGGTGCGGGTCATCGACCGCAGGGCCGCCTTGCTCGCCGAGTAGACACTGAGCGCGTCGAGGCCCAGGACGTTCACCACCGACGTGGTGAGGACGACGCCGCTCCCTTCGCGCAGCAGTGGCGCCAACGCCTGCACGGTGAAGTACGGGCCCTTGACGTTGATGTCGAACAGCTCGTCGTACATCTCCTCCGTCGTCGAGTCGAACGGCGCGGACGCGGTGACGCCGGCGTTGACGAACAGTGCGTCCACCGTGCCGAACCGCTCCCGGACCGTACCGGCCAGCTCCTTGATGTCCTCCAGGGACGCGGCGTCGCTGCGGACGGCGGTCGCCTTCTCCCCCAGCCGCTCCAACGCGGCGTCCAGGGTGGCCCCGGTGCGGCCGGTGATCAGTACGTGCGCCCCGCCGTCCGCGAACAGCCGGGCCGCGGCGAGGCCGATGCCGCTGCTGCCGCCCGTGATCACGATCTTCTTGCCGTCATACGTGGTGGTCATGTCCTCCAGCAAAGTGTCCGCCCGCACCCCGTGTCCAAGACCTGTTCCGCATGCCGTCATGCCCCGGGCGCATGGCGGCCCGCGGCGTACCCTGGGCGGATGGACTTCGATCTTCGGCTCGTGCGCTGTTTCACGGTCGTGGCGGAGTACGGCAACTTCGGCCGGGCCGCCGCCAAGCTGCACCTGGCGCAGCCGTCGCTGAGCCGCCAGATCCAGCGGCTGGAGGCTCAGCTCGGGGTCCGGCTCTTCGACCGCTCGCCGCAGGGCACCAGCCTCACCGACGCCGGGCAGGCCTTCCTTTCCGGGGCCCGGGCCCTGCTCCAGGAGGCCGACCGGGCCGCTCACGCGGCCAGGGCGGCCGTCCAGCCCCGTTCCGTCACCGTCGGCTACGCCGAGGGCCTGGTCGTCACCGACTGTGTGCGGGAACTGCGCCGTCGGCACCCCGACGGCCTGGTCCGCACCCGGCACCTCGACTGGCGGGACGCGCACGCCCTCGCCGAGGGGCGGGTCGACGCCCTCCTCGCGTACGGCCCCCTGCCGTTGCCCGCGGACGGCTTTCGGGTGACCACGCTCCACGAGGAGTCGCGGGTGCTCGTCATGCCCGCCGGTCATCGTCTGGCGAACGGAGGTTCCGTCAGCCTGCGGGCCCTGGCGGACGAGGAACTGGTGGCCTGTGCCGGTACTCCGGTCCTCTGGAGCACGCCCAAGCCGGTCGGCGGCCGACCGGCACCGCCCTCGCCCTCGATCGACGACAGCTACGAGGACAAGCTGGAACT
Organism: Kitasatospora sp. NPDC036755; assembly: GCF_040636595.1. Lineage (NCBI taxonomy): Bacteria > Bacillati > Actinomycetota > Actinomycetes > Kitasatosporales > Streptomycetaceae > Kitasatospora > Kitasatospora sp. NPDC036755. The sequence goes on along the minus strand of NZ_JBEZUT010000086.1, from coordinate 16,038 downwards.
CGTCGCCACCGGCCACTGCGTCGCGATCTTCCCTGCCGGGGACCGACGGGCCGCGGTGCGCGAGGACATCGCCATGGCGCCCGTCGTCGACATCGATCCCTGCCAGGTCGTGCTCGTCACGCGTGCCGACGACCCCAACCCGCTGCTCGGGTCGCTGGAGGAGGTCGCACGCGCACGGCTCGGCACGCCCTCCCGCCGGGAGGGCGACGAACTGCCGGTCGACTGACCCCCTATCCACAAGGTCGTCGCCGACGGGAAGCCCGGCTTCGGGGCGCGCCGGTGCCTCGCCCACGCTGGGCGAGGCACCACGTCACGCTAGATGAGGCCGCGGCGCATCGCGTAGCCGACCGCGTGGGCCCGGTTCCTCAGCCCCAGTCGGGTGATGATCTCGTGGAGCACGTTCTTCACCGTGCGCTCGGAGTACGAGGTCTTGGTGGCGATCTCGCTGGTGTCGAAGCCCTCCGCCACCAGTTTCAGCATCTCGGCCTCCCGTGCCGTCAGTGTGGAGAGGGTCAGGCCGCGCCCGTCGAGCATGGTGCGCTGCAACATCCCGATCCGGTCGAGCAGTTCGCCCAGCAGGTCGCCGGGCATCACGCCTTCGCCGTTCGCCAGCGCGGTGATCAGGTGCACCAGCCGGTCCTGGTCGGCCTCCGACCGGCGCAGGACGGCCGCGACGCCGCACTCCACGATGGTCTGCAGTCCGCCCGCCTCGAAGTGCCCCACCACCAGGCCTATCCGGCCCGAGGTGGCGAGCCGCAGCCGGCGCAGGTGCTCGGTGACCGTGTCGGTCAGCGCGTCGACGACCAGCAGGGAGACCTCCGCCCGTCCGGCGTCGCTCTCGCTGAGCAACTCCACCTCGGGCCGCTGGCGCAGCTGTTGGATCACGCCGGTCTGCAGGATGAGGTCCTCCGCGAAGACCGCCACCCGCACGCCCCGCCTGCCGCGCAGCTGCTCGGGGACGCGCGGTGCGGTGGTGGTGCCGGAGCGGGGGGCCGCTCCGATCCGGCGTGCGGTGACGGCTTCCTCACGGGTTGTATCGGTCGACGTCATCGACTACTCCATTTCTCTGGTCCTGCGAGGGTGACGGCCGGCCGCCGCGGGGCGGGGCCGGCCGGGGGAATGTGGGGGGCGGCGGGTCCCGCGCGGCCGGTGAGGGCCTGCGGCGGCGCCGGGAGGGGCTTCGGCCGGTCCGTACGGGCAAGGGGCGTGCCCATAGCTTGCCCGTACGGCCCTCTTCCGCGGATGCCGTACGGCCCTACCGTCACGCTATGACCACATCCGCCGAACTCGGCCTGCCTGCACTCACGGTGGCCCCCGGTGGCGTGGCCACCACGACCCTGACGGTACGTAACGATCTTGACATCGTTGAGGCCTACACCTTCGAGGCGGTCGGCGACTGCGCCGCATGGACGACGGTCGAGCCCGCCCGGGTCTCCCTCTATCCGGGGACCTCCGAGACGGTGACGGTCCGGCTGGCTCCGCCGCGCTCCTCCTCCACCCGGGCCGGCGAGTTCCCGCTCGGCATCCGGGTGCTTCCGGTCGAACGCCCCGATCTGGTGGCCGTCCCGGAGGCCACCGTCACCGTGACGCCGTTCCACGAGCTGCGGGCCGCGCTCGCCCCGCGCCGCCGCCGCGGCTGGCTGCGCGGGCGCTACCGGGCTTCGGTGCGCAACCTCGGGAACGCGCCCGCCGCGGTGGCGTTCACGCCCGGGCAGGCCGGCGAGGACCTGCGCTTCGCGATCGCGCCGGAGAAGCTGCGCCTGGAGCCCGGCGAGTCCGGGGAGGTGCGGGTGCAGGCGCGCACCCGCAAGCTGATCTGGTTCGGCAAGCCGGCGACCTGGCCGTTCGAGGTCACGGTCGGCCCGGAGGAACGGGCGGACGGCAAGGACGGCAAGGACTCCAGGGACGGCAAGAGCGGCAAGGACGCCAAGGCCTCGGAGGACAAGGCGCCGAAGCCCGAGCCCGAAACCCCGGCCGACCCGGTCCTGAAGCCGGTCCTGGAGGGCGAGTTCCTCCAGCTGCCGATCTTCCCCAAGTGGCTGCTCGCACTGCTGGCCCTGCTGATCGCCCTGCTGCTGGCCTGGTTCGCCCTGGTCCGTCCGGCGGTGCGCACGTCCGCCAAGCAGGCCGCCGAGAAGGCCGTCGCCCAGCAGATCGCCACCCCGACCCCGCCCGCGGGCGCTCCGGCCGACGGCAACCCCTCGGCGCCGGGCGCCGGGAACACCCCCGGCGGCCAGACCAAGCCGGGCGCCGGGAAGCCGGCCACCGGACCGGGCAGTCAGGGCGGCCCCGGCCCGGGCGGCCTGGCGGTGCCGGGCACCGGCCAGCAGAGCTCCGCCACGATCGACGTGCAGACGGCGAACGGCGCTGCCGCGACGGGCAGTTACCTGGTGCCGCACGGCAAGGTCTTCGACATCACGGACCTGGTGGTCGCCAACTTCCAGGGCGACCAGGGGCTGGTGACCATCACGGCCGGCAACAAGACCATCACCACCATCGCCTTGGAGACCTTCCGCAACCAGGACTACCACTGGGTGACCCCCATCCAGGTCCCCGAGGACCAGGCCGTGACGGCGAACGTGACCTGCGAGGTGCCGGGCACCCCGGCCTCGGGCAAGCAGGCGCCCGGCTGCCACGAACTCCTCAACGTCAGCGGGACGCTGAGCGACATCCGACAGGGCAACTGAACCGGCGCCCGCAGGACGCCCTTCCCTCCCCCGGCCGCCGGGCGCGCCGCGGGCGGGAAGGGCGCGCCGATCGCCCCGTTGACACCGGTGGGGCGCCCGTACCCCGTTCGTCCCCGAAATCCCCGTCCCCCGCATTCCCGCCCCCGCGCCCCCTCTCACATCCCGTGACCATGTCAACACCCGACGGACACTGTTGCAGAGTGCACCCGAACGAACAAAGTCGACTCACCCGCAGCTCACCCCGGGTCTGTCCGCCGAGGGCAACCGTCCTGCCCTCACGGGCAAGCTGACTTCCCCTCACGGGCGGTCAGCCCTGCCCCGGGGCTCGCTGTTGACGGCATGTCGGGACGAACGCGGAAAAACCGAACGCCGTCCCCGCCCTGGTACGGGCGGGGACGGCGTTCGGCTTCGGTCCGACGGCGGCGCTACGGCCCACCGGGGCCCCGGGATTCAGCGCGTTGGATCAGAACCAGTGCAGGCAGTGCGGCGCGCGCTCGGCGCGGAACAGCGCGTCGGCGAGGACGGCCGCGCCGGGGCGGTGGGCCCGGATGTGCCCGGCCCGCACGAGCGTGCTCGGGGCGGTGCCGCCGAGGTAGACCGCCCCCAAGTCGCGGATGTCCAGGGACAGATCGGGCTCCCGGTCGGTCGGGACGCACTCGGCCTTCCCGCCCCGGACGGTCAGCAGGTACCGGTGGTGCTCGCCGAGGAACGGGTCGTCGACGTCCAGCACGAGCTCGCCGTCCGTGAACCAGGCCCGCGCGGCCAGCGCGCGCGGCACGTCCAGCAGCCGCACCCAGAGCCAGTCGGTGTTCGTGCTCTCGGCGGCGTTGTAGTCGGCGAGCTGCCAGCGCAGCGGGTGGTCCGGCGCGCAGTGCCGGAACACGACCGTGGCGACCAGGTCGTGGCCGAGCGCGAACCGGGCCAGCGCCGCGTACGCGGCGTCGTCGACGGCGACGGTCTCGTCCACCGTCAGGGTGTCCCCGTCCACCCAGTAGGCGGCGTACCCGTCCGGAGTGCCGTCGGCGTCCCGGTGGACGGCGACGTAGCGCGGCGTCGGGGCGATCGGGACCTGACCCGCCCCCAGCTCCCACCATCGGCGCGGCCGGGACAGCGCGCCGGGCTGGATCCGGCGGTAGCGGTCGTAGACCTGCTCCACCAGCTCCCCGCACTCGGCCCGCCGCAGCAGCTCCACCGAACCGGCCTCGGGGGCGCCCTCCGCCCGCCGCGCCCGAGGGGCGGTGAAGGCGGCCCGGTGGCGCTGGACCGTCAGCCGCCCGGTGTACGTCGCCTGACCGTAGCCGAACCGGCCGTAGATCCCGGCCTCGGAGGCCAGCAGCACGGAGAGGAACTCCCCCCGCTCCCGCACGTCGGCGAGCTGACGCCGCATCATCGCGGTGAGCAGGCCCTGGCGCCGGTGGGTGGGCAGGACACCGACCGCCGTGACCCCGGAGGTCGGGACGACGACCCCGCCGGGCAGGGTGAGCTCGAAGGTGTACGCCCCGGCGGTGCCGACGGGGCGCCCGTCCGCCGTCACGGTGAGCAGGTTGCGGTCCATCTCGGTCGCCGCCCACCAGACCCCGCCGCCGTCCGCGTTCGGGGCGTCGGGGAAGCGCCCCAGCGCGGCGTGGAAGGTGCCGACGAAAGCGTCGAGGTCCTTGTCGGTCGTGGAACGGATCTCCATGTGGTGCTGCTGCCTCCCCTGATCACCGGCTCCGCATCGCGCGGCGCCCCCCGAAGTGCAGCCGCACCGGGCACTCCCGGTCAACCGAATTACCCGCGGGGAGCCGGTCACGATGCGTGCCCCGACGCGGGACGAGGACGGCGGGGGCGAGGGGCCACCGGGTCGCCGGGGGCGGGGGGCGTTACATTGAGGCGGAGAGGGGCGCCGGTCCGGAACGGGGTGGCTGATGCACTCGATCACCGAGTGGCTGAGCGGTCTGTCCGGCCCGGTCGGGTACCTGGTGGTCGCGGGCCTCGTGTTCGTCGAGGACGCCCTGTTCTTCAGCTTCGTCGTCCCCGGTGAGACCGCCGCCGTGCTCGGCGGGTTCCTCGCCCAGCAGGGCCGGATCTCCCTCGGCTGGATCATCCTGTTCGTCGTCTGCGCGGCCGTCCTCGGCGACACCGCCGGCTACGAGATCGGCCGCCACATCGGCCCGAGGATCCTCGACACCCGCCCGATGCGGCGCCACGCCGGCCGGGTCGACCGGGCCCAGGAGCTGATCCGCCGGCGCGGGCCGGCCGCCGTCTTCTTCGGCCGCTTCGTCGCCTTCTTCCGCGCCATGGTGCCGACCCTGGCCGGCATGTCCCGCATGCCCTATCGCCGGTTCCTGCTGTTCAACGCCCTCGGCGGCCTCCTCTGGGGTGTCGGGTTCACCCTCCTCGGGTACTTCGCCGGGGCGGCCTACACCCGGGTCGAGAGCACCGTCGGACGGGTCCTCGCGCTGGTGATCGCCGCGGGTGTGGTCGTCGCCCTGGCCGTCTGGTACCTGCGCCACCGCAGGTCCGCCGCCCGCGCCGAGGAACGGGGCGAGCGGGAACCCGGGGACGGGCGGGACCGGCGGCCTTGAGCACGGTGCGTCCCGGGCCCCGGCAGCGGGCCGCCCTGGCCTTCCGCCGGCTCACCCGGGTGCCGCTCGGCATCGTCGTCCTGCTGGTGACCACGTCGCTGCTCCTGGCCGCGCCACGGGTGCACGGCACCGGTGTCCTGGCGTTCTTCAGCGCAGTCCGGCTCACGACGGCCCGTCCTGGTGGGCGCCCGGATCGCCCCCCGCCACCGGGAACGGGGCCCGTGAGGGGGCCAGTGGCGCCGCGGTCACGTCCGGCGGCGCGGCTCCCGGACCCGGGTTACGGTCGGAGGGCCGGCCGCCGCCGTACCGACCGGCGCCGTGCGGGACCGGGACCGTCCGGCAGCGCCCTCCCGGTTCGAAACGGTTCGAAACGGTTCGAAACCGCACATCCGGGGCAGCCGTCCGGTATCCCATCCGTCGAAGCCCAGAACCCGGGAAGGGGAACGAGCCCATGACCACATCCGACGACCACGGTGCGCAGCCGGACGAGCCGACGCGGGAACGGTCCGCCGAGGAGCGTGCGATCACGGCCCCGACGCCGCGCGATGTCCGGGCGAAGGCCGAGGGCCCGGTCGGGGCCCGGGAGCGCTCCGCCGAGGAGCGCTCCATCAGTGCGCCCACCCCGGCCGACGTCCGGCGGAAGGGGCAGCCGGACGAGGACGAGGAGCCCGAGCCGCCCGCGGCGGACACCGTGGCGCCGTGAGGCTCCACGCGGTCACCCGTACGCGCTGACTCCCGAGCCCCGCCCCCGGCGACCGTTGTGCCGGGGGCGGGGCTCGGGAGTCTTCCGGGGCGGATCGGCCGGAGCGGCCGGGGTTCTCAACTCCGGTTCTCGGCCTGGAACATCCAGCTGTGCTTCTCGAGTTCCGCCGTGAGGCCGATCAGCAGGTCCTGGCTGACCGGATCGGCCGGCCCGGTCTCCTCGATGTGTACCCGCAGGCGCCCGATGACCGCGGCGAACGCCGTCACCAGGTGCTCGACGACCGCCTTGTCCGCCGTCCAGCCCTCGGGGAAGCCGGGCAGGCCGCTGGTGGCGGCCACCGTGGCGGCCCGCCCGTCCGGGCTGACCCCGATCGCCGCCGCGCGTTCGGCGACCTGGTCCGCGAAGTCCCTCGCGGTGGCCACCACTTCGTCGAGCTGGAGGTGGACGGATCGGAACCGGGGCCCGTAGAGGTTCCAGTGCGCCTGCTTGGCCACCAGGGAGAGGTCCAGCAGGTCGACCAGGGTGCCCTGGAGGGCGTTCCCGACCGTCTTGCGTTCGGCTTCCGGCAGCGGGCTGCTGATGACGATGCCCATCGCTGACATCCTTCCGGTTGGGGGGAGCCGTCGGCCGGCTCCGCACGGGTGGTGGAGGCCCTCCGCCCGGCCGTCGGCGCGTGTACGGTCCGGGTGGCCGGTGCACGGGGCCCGGCCTCGGCCGGGCACGGCGTCTCCGGGGCCCGGCCGCGCCGGGGCGCGGACGAACGACCGCCAGGGCGGCGGGATCGTCCCGCGACTGCCCGATCCCTCGCCCCGGAAACCACCCGATCGGCGGATCACTCCGGGCGGGCGCTCGCGCCGGCGGGCGAGGAATACGCCCCGGGCGGGCGGGTAACCGAGCGCTGCCGCCACCGGCCGTCCGGGCCGGGGGGCCGACCGGTGCCAACGCCAGAACGGGAGTTCACCGCATGACCGTCGCCACCTCCTGGTCCACCGCCGTCACCCTGCCCGAGGGCCCGTACCCCGACGTGGCCGTGGAGGCGCAGCTGCGGTTCGACACAGCCTCGCCGTACGCGGTGTGCCTGGCCTTCCCCCCGCTCGGCGAGGACGACGGGGCCCGGTGGACCTTCGCGCGCGAGCTGCTGGACCGGGGACAGCACGCCCCCACCGGCTGCGGGGACGTGACCGTCTCCCCCGGGCCGGAGGGCCGGGTGCTGATCACCCTGCGGTCCCCGTCCGCACGGGCCGTGATCAGCGTCCCCGCGGAGGTCGTGGCGGCGTTCCTGCTGGACTCCTTCCGCCTGGTACCGGCCGGCACCGAGGCCGCGCACCTGGACATCGACGCCGCTCTCGCCCGACTGCTGCCCTGATCGGAAGCGGGGGCATGCCACCGGGCGGTCGGGGTAGGCGGGCGTCACGCGGCGCCCCGGCCCCGGTCCTCCCCCCGGGGCCGGGCCCGCGGCCCGAACACCAGGACCGGACCACCAGGACCGGACCACGACGAGAGGAGCGGACCATGCCCGTCCCACCGCCCACGGCCACGCCCGACGGACCGTCCCTGATCGCGGTCGCCGTGCCCGCCCTGGCCCTCGCCGTACTGCTGATCGGCGCGCTCGCCTGGGGCAACCACCACCTGAACCGCCGACGGCCGCGGCCGGGCAGAGGAGCGGCCGCGGCCCGCGCCGACTCCTGGCGCACGCCCGACGGCGACGGTCCGCGCCCTTCGGAGCGGGAGCCCGCCGATCGCGAGGAGGGCCGGTCCCCGGACCGGCGGGCTCGGAACGCGCGGCCGCCCCGACGGTCCTCGTGAGGGCCGCGGGCTCCGGGGCCCGCCGTCACCAGCGGGCGTGCACCTGGGCCCGGATCCGCCGGTCGTACAGGTCGCGGACCGCGGCCAGGGTGGCCTCCGGCAGCGGCGGCAGCTCGCCGGCGGCCGCGTTGGCCCGGGCCTGCGCCACGTTGCGGGCGCCGGGGATCACCGTCGTCACGCCCGGCTGCTGGGTGACCCACCGCAGCGCCGTCTGCGCCGCGCTCGCGCCCTCGGGTGCGAGCCCGGCGAACTCCGCCGCCGCCTCGACGCCCGTCGCGTAGTCCACGCCGGAGAAGGTCTCCCCCTGATCGAAGGACTCGCCGTGGCGGTTGTAGGTGCGGTGGTCGTCCGCGCCGAAGACGGTGTTCGCGTCGTACCGGCCGGACAGCAGGCCCGAGGCCAGCGGCACGCGGGCGAGGATCCCCACCCCGGCGGCCTCGGCGGCGGGCAGCACCCGCTCCAGCGGCTTGAGCCGGAACGCGTTCAGGATGATCTGCACGCTCGCGACGTTCGGGCGGGCGATCGCGGTCAGGGCCTCGGCGCAGGTCTCCACGCTCACCCCGTAGGAGGCGATCCGACCCTCCTCGACCAGGGTGTCCAGGGCGTCGAAGACCTCGTCCGAGGAGTAGACGGGCGTCGGCGGGCAGTGCAGCTGCACCAGGTCGAGCCGGTCCACGCCCAGGTTGTCCCGTGAACGGTCGGCCCAGGAACGGAAGTTGGCGAGGTTGTAGTGCTCGGGCCGCTGCTCGGCCCGGCGGCCGAACTTGGTGGCGACGAACACCCCGGCGTCCGGCCGGTCCTTCAGGAAGCGGCCGATCAGCCGCTCGCTGCGGCCGTCGCCGTAGACGTCGGCGGTGTCGAAGAGGGTGACGCCGGCTTCCACCGAGGCCTCCAGCACGGCCAGGGCGTCCTCCTCCCGGACGTCCCCCCAGTCGGCGCCGAGCTGCCAGGTACCGAGTCCGACGATCGAGACGGGGCGGCCGGTGCGGCCGAGTACGCGCTGTTCCATGGGCCGAGCCTCTCACGCGCCGGCCACCGCGCACCACGCCTCCGCGGCGCCCTCCCGTACCGGCGCCGCCGACCGGGAGGACGGGGCCGTTCGGACCAATCCGCGGCGCGATCGGCTCCGAACACCCGGGTACCACTTTCCTGACCCCCCACCGCACCATCTGCGAGGCCCCGCCCGTGACCGTCTCCATCGCCCTGTTCACCCAGGACCTGCGGCTGAACGACAACCCCGTGCTGCACGCCGCCCGCTCCACGGCCGAGCGGGTCGTCCCGCTGTTCGTCCTGGACCCGGCCGTCGAGGCCGCCGGCTTCGCCGCGTCCAACCGGCAGGCCTTCCTGGCCGACTGCCTCACCGACCTGGACGCCTCGCTGCGCCGGACCGGTTCGCGGCTGATCGTGCGCCGCGGCGAGCCCGCCGAGCAGACCGCCCGGGTCGCCGCCGAGGCCGAGGCCGCCACCGGGGCCGCGACCGGGTCCGCCGCGGTGCACGTCGCGGCGGGCGTCAGCGGCTTCGCCCACCGCCGGGAGGAACGGCTGCGCGCGGCCCTCGGCGACCGCCTGCACGTCCACGACGCCTCGGTGACGGTCGTCCCGCCGGGCCGGATCACCCCGGCCGGGAAGGACCACTACGCGGTCTTCACCCCGTACCACCGGGCCTGGCAGCAGGCCCCCCGCCGCACCGTGCTGGGCGCGCCGCGGGCGATCGACACCCCGGACGGCATCGGCAGCGAGAACCTCCTGCTCACGGGACCGCTCTCGCCCGCGCTGCCGCCCGGGGGCGAGTCCGCCGCCCGCCGGCAGTGGCGGCGCTGGGACGTCGACGCGTACGCCGAGGTGCACGACGACCTCGCCGGGGACGCCACCTCCCGGCTCTCCCCGTACCTGCACTTCGGCTGCCTGTCCCCCACCGAGCTCGTCGAACGCGCGCTGCGGCACGACGGCGAGGGGGCGCGGGCCTTCGTCCGGCAGCTCGCCTGGCGGGACTTCCACCACCAGGTCCTCGCCGCCCGCCCGGACGCCGCGCACCGCGACTACCGGGCCCGGGACGACCGCTGGCACCGGGACGAGCGGGAGGCCGAGGCCTGGCGGCGGGGCCGCACCGGCTACCCGATCGTCGACGCCGGGATGCGCCAGCTCGCCGAGGAGGGCTGGATGCACAACCGGGCCCGCCTGCTGACGGCCGGCTTCCTCGCCAAGAACCTGTACCTGGACTGGCGGATCGGCGCCGCCCACTTCCTGTCGCTGCTGGTCGACGGGGACGTGGCGAACAACCAGCTGAACTGGCAGTGGGTCGCGGGCACCGGCACCGACACCCGACCCAACCGGGTGCTCAACCCGCTGCGCCAGGCCGACCGCTACGACCCGGACGGGGCGTACGTGCGCCGCTGGGTGCCCGAACTCGCCCACCTGTCCGGGCCGGCCGCGCACCGCCCGTGGCTGCTCGGCCCCGTCCCCGGCTACCCGGCCCCGCTCGTCGCCCCGGAGGCCCTCACGGAGCGGTTCCGCCGGGGCCGGGGCCTGGACTGAGCCCCGGGCGCGCCCTGCGGGCGGTGGCCACGGCGTGGTACCCGGGTACCACGGCTCCGGCGAGGACGGGCCCCGGGTACCGCGGACCGGCCCGCTCGCGAACCTAGCGTGGGAGGTGTCGGCGGCCGGGAGGGCCCGGCCCACGAGCAGGAGGGCGAGCGATGATCGAGGCGCACCAGCTGACGAAGCGGTACGGGGAGAAGACCGCCGTCGACCGGCTGGACTTCACGGTCCGGCCGGGTACGGTCACCGGCTTCCTCGGGCCCAACGGGGCGGGCAAGTCCACCACCATGCGGATGATCGTCGGACTGGACGCGCCGACCGGCGGCTCGGTGCGGGTCAACGGCCGCCGCTACGCCGAGCACGCCGCCCCGCTCCAGGAGGTCGGCGCGCTGCTGGAGGCCAGGTCGATCCACCCGGGCCGCTCGGCCTTCAACCACCTGATGGCGCAGGCCCACACCCACGGCATCCCGCGCCGCCGGGTCGAGGAGGTCATCGAGCTGACCGGCCTGCGGTCGGTGGCGCGCAAGCGGGCCGGGGCGTTCTCGCTCGGCATGGGCCAGCGGCTGGGGATCGCCGCCGCCCTGCTGGGCGACCCGGCGACGGTGATGCTGGACGAGCCGGTCAACGGTCTCGACCCCGAGGGCGTCCTGTGGATCCGCAACCTCCTCACCTCGCTCGCCGCCGAGGGCCGCACCGTCTTCGTCTCCTCGCACCTGATGAGCGAGGTCGCCCTCGTCGCGGACCACCTGATCATCGTGGGACGCGGCCGGCTGCTGGCCGACACCACCGTCCGGGAGCTGGTCCGCCAGGCCGGCGGCGACGCCGTCACGGTGGCCTGCGCCGACCCGGGCGCGCTGCGCACCGTGCTGGCCGGGCCCGGCGTGGAGATCACCGGGCGCTCCGGCTCCGAGGAGCTCCTCGTCACCGGCCGCACCGCGCGCGAGATCGGTCTGGCCGCCGCCGAGCACGGCATCGCCCTGTTCCAGCTCGCCACCCGCACCGTCTCCCTGGAGGAGGCGTTCATGGACCTGACCCGGGACGCCGTCGAGTACCAGGGCGGCACCACCGCCGGCGCCACCGCCGGCCGCGCCACCGCCGACACCGACACCGCCACCGACACCGCCATTGCCACCGACACCCCGAGGAGCGCGGCATGAGCACCCTCGCACCCAGCCAGACCGCCGCGCCCGCCGGCCCCGGCCCGGCGCGCCCCGCCTACAAGGTGACCGCCGTCCGCGTGCTGCGCTCGGAGTGGGCGAAGCTGTGGTCCCTGCGCTCCACCTGGATCACCCTCGGCCTGGCCCTGCTCTTCCTGGTCGCCTTCGGTCTGATCGCCGCCGTCCAGTTCAAGTCCAGGATCGACTCCGGACGGCACATGGACCGGGACTTCGCCGACGCCTCCGCCCTGAGCCTCTCCCTGTTCGGCACCAACTTCGCCCAGCTGGCGCTCGGCGTCCTCGGCGTACTGATCGCCGCGGGCGAGTACTCGACCGGCATGATCCGCTCCACCCTGGCCGCCGTTCCCCGCCGGCTGCCGGTCCTGTGGTCCAAGGCGGCCGTCTACGGCGTGATCGCCCTGGTGCTCGGCACCGTCGGCGTGTTCGTCGCCTTCCTCGCCGACAGCGGCATCCTCTCCGGTACCCGGGTGGCGATGGACCTCTCCAGCGCCGGTGCCGTGCGCGGCCTGCTGGGCGCGGGCCTCTACCTCGCCCTGGTCGGCGTGATCGGCGTCGCCCTGGGCGCGCTGCTGCGCTCCGTGGCCGGCGGCATCTCGGTGCTGGTGGCCTCCCTGATGCTGGTCCCCGGTCTGGTCTCGCTGCTCCCCACGTCCTGGCAGAGCCACATCAGCCCCTACCTGCCCAGCCACGCGGGCGAGGCGATGTTCGCCCTGCACCACGACACCACCACCCTGTCCCCGACCGCCGGGCTGCTGGTCTTCCTGCTGTGGACGGTGCTCGCGCTGGCGGGCGCAGCGGTGCGGCTGGTGCGCAGCGACGTCTGACAGACTCCGGTGCGGCGCCCGGTCCTCCGGGTGCCGCACCGTTCCCGTCCCACCCCCGTCCTCGAACGACGCACGAGCCCCGAACGACAGGTGACGACCGTGAGCCGCCTCGACACCCGGGATCCGGTCCCGTCGCCGCCGGTGCCCGACCCGTTCCCCGCACATCCGGCCTTCGCCCGGATGGCCCGGCTGAGCCAGCGCATCCGGCAGGCCGACCGCGCCCACCCGTGGGTGCTGGACGCCGCCGTGGTCCTCGGGGTGGTCCTGCTGTTCTGCCTGCCGGACCTCCTCCACGCCGAGGTCGAGCACCCCCGTGAGCACCGGATCCGGTTCACCCGGCTGCCGCCGGCCGCGGTGCTCGCCGTGCAGGCGGGCCTGGTGCTGCCCCTGCTGTGGCGCCGGCGGCGCCCGACGGCGGCGTTCGCGGCGATCATGACCGTCTTCGTCGTCCAGTGGTCGCTGGGCGCGGCGCTGCGGGCCGACGCCGCCCTGCTCGTCGCCCTCTACAGCCTGGCCCTGCACGGCCGGCTGCGGCACCTGGCGTGGGCGTGCGCGGCGATGGCCGCGGCGACCGGCCTGGTCGCCGTGGAGGTGTCCTCGGGGCTGCCCGTCGGCGACGCGCTGTTCTTCCTGTTCAGCGCCACCACGGCGGCCGTCGCCCTGGGCATCGCGGTGCGGATCCGGCGGGCCCAGCTCGCCGGGCTGCGCGAGCGGGCGGCCCGGCTGGAGATCGAACGGGACCAGCGCAGCCGGCTGGCCGCCGTCACCGAGCGCACCAGAGTGGCCCGGGAGATGCACGACATCATCGGCCACAACCTGTCCGTGATCGTCACCCTCGCGGACGGCGGCGCGTACGCGGCCGGGGCCAACCCCGAACGCGGGCGCGAGGCGCTGCTGCTGATCGGCGACACCAGCCGCCAGGCGCTCGGGGAGCTGCGGCGGATGCTCGGGGTCCTGCGCGACCAGGGCGACGAGGCCGCCGAGTTCACCCCGCAGCCGGGCATCGCCGACGTCGACGGGCTGTGCGCGCGCATCCGCGCCGCCGGGCCCCAGGTGGTGTACACGGCCGCCGGGGACTTCGACGGCCTGGACCGCGGGGTGCAGCTGATGGCCTACCGCATCGTCCAGGAGTCGCTCACCAACAGCCTGAAGCACGCCGGCCCCGCCACCCGCGCCCAGGTGACCCTCACCTCCGGGGAGGACCGGCTGCGGGTGCGGGTGCGGGACAGCGGCCCGCCCGAGGGAACGCCCCCGCCCGGGCGGCCGCGGCGCGAGGGCCACGGCCTCGCGGGCATCCGGGAGCGCGCGGCCCTGTACGGCGGCACCGTCACCGCGGGCCCCGGGCCCGGGGCAGGATGGACCGTGGAGGCCGTACTGGACCTCACCCCCGACCCGACAGGCGGCCCCGCGTGACCACCCTCCTCATCGTGGACGACCAGCCGTTGCAGCGGTACGGCTTCCGCATGCTGCTGGAGAGCCAGCCCGACACGGAGGTGGTCGGCGAGGCCGCGCACGGCGCGGAGGCCGTCCGGCTCACCGCCGACCTGCGGCCGGACGTCGTGCTGATGGACATCCGGATGCCCGGCATGGACGGCATCGAGGCCACCCGCCGGATCGTCGCCAGTGGCGGACGCTCGCGCATCCTCGTGCTGACCACCTTCGACCTCGACGAGTACGCCCACTCCGCCCTGCGGGCCGGGGCCAGCGGCTTCCTCCTCAAGGACGCCCGCCCGGAGGAGCTGCTGTCCGGGATCCGCGCGGTGGCGGGCGGGGACGCCGTCGTCGCCCCGGCCGTCACCCGGCGCCTGCTCGACGCGTACGCCCACCACCTGCCGACCCGGCCGCCGGGGGCCGGGCCGGTCGAGGACAGCCGGCTGAACGCCCTCACCGACCGCGAGCGGGAGATCCTGGTGGCCGTCGCCCGGGGCTGGAGCAACGGCGAGATCGCCCGGCGCCTGGTGCTCGCGGAGTCGACGGTGAAGACCCACGTCAGCCGGGTGATGGCCAAGATCGGCGCCCGCGACCGGGTGCAGGCCGTGATCTTCGCCTACGACCGCGGGCTGACCCGGCCCAACCCGCCGCTCTGACGGCGGCGGGCCGGACCGTTCGGGTCAGCCCGTCCGGATCAGGCCGTCCGGGTCAGTCCGTCCGGATCAGGCGAGCTTCTGGCAGAGCAGCGCGGACGGCCGTGCCGCCCACAGCTGCCACCAGGGCTGGCTGTAGGCCATGCCCGCGACGACCTCGTCGTCCGCGCACTGGCCCTTGGCGAAGCCGTACGAGAAGTCGCCGCCCCGGGCCGCCGCGGGGCGGTTGTCGCCCTTCTCGAACCACAGCGTGCGGGTGGAGGTCCCGAGCGGCGCGGCGGACCGGGCGCACAGCGCGCCCATCGTCCGGCCGTTGCGGCTGTACCCGGTCACGACCGATCCGGCCGGGCACTGGGCCTTGGCGTAGCCCGGCGCCCAGTCGGCGGTCACGTAGGTGCCGCCGTGGTCGACGACGTACGAGCGGCCGGCGTCCCAGAGGTCCGGCCTGGTGGCGTCCGTGCACAGGCCGTTGTCGCCGCCGTAGCTGAGCCCGATCAGCCGGCTGCCGTCGGGGCAGGAGGCCTTGAGCGCGTACGGGTCCCAGTCCGGCCGGGTCTTCAGGTAGTCGGAGTGGGGGTCGTCGAACAGCCCGGAGCTGAGTGCCGTCCAGCGCACCAGGCGCACCGGGGGCTGCCCGGCGCTCACCGAGGCGAGCGGCCATTCGCGGTGGAAGGCCAGGAAGGGCAGGTCCGCCGAGAGGACCGGGGTGCCCAGGATGACGAGCCTCGCCATCAGCGCCCCGTTGATGTCGAGTCCGCCGTAGAGGGTCGCCGTGCCGTTGACGGCCGGGGTGGCACCGGCGCCGTCGAGGACGATCGAGCCGTTGACCTCGGCCCGCAGGTACGGCTCGATGGACGCCTTCACGCCGACCGTGTCGTACAGGGCGATCGAGCCCTCGGCGAGCAGGCCGGCCTTCGCGGAGGCGGAGCCCTTCAGGTCCAGGCGCAGCGGGGTGACGGTGGAGCTCCCCGGGTCGGTGGTGGTGGTCCAGCCCGGGCCCTTGACGTAGTCGGAGTGGACGCCCCACTGGCCGTCGTACGCCTGCTGGGCGTCGAGGGTGACGGTGCCGTCGGCGCTGACGTCGGCGGAGAGGGTGAAGGCCAGGTTGATCACGACGGGCAGCGGGCCGACCATGACCACGGGGCTGGCGCTGTAGGTGGCCAGGGGGATCCGGACGGGTCCGGTGTTCGCGGTGAGGTTCGCGCTGACGTGCCAGTCCGCGTGCGCGCCCAGGGTGAAGCCGACCCGGGCCTGCTGGGGGTCGATCGCGCCGAGGCCGCCCTGGTAGGAGAAGTCGATGGCCGGGTGGAGGGAGACCGAGCCGGCGAGCCGCGCCGAACCGCCGTCGGGCAGCGGGACGGTGGCGTCGGCGGTCAGCCCCAGGCTGCCGGACACGGTGCCCTGGCCGGAGGCGGCTCCGAGGTCGGTGGTGACCTGGACGCCGCCGATCTGCGGCCGCACCTGGAAGGTGCTCGGGCTGACGGCGCTGCGCAGGTTGGTGGTGGTGCCGCCGAGCAGTTCGGGGAGGGTGGCCGGGCGGGTGGTGACGGCGACCGTCCCGTCGGCGGCCGGCTGCGCGCCGGTGACGGCGACCAGCGCGCCGTGCGGGGCCGCCGGGGTGGGCGGACTGTCGATCAGCTGCCCGGGCCGG
>NZ_JBEZUT010000085.1:0-27827 GCF_040636595.1 Kitasatospora sp. NPDC036755 | reverse complement strand
ACGCGTCCGCCCCCGGGCGTTCGAAGAGCAGCGCCGTCCAGTGCACCCCGTCCCTGCCGTGCAGGTCGGGGCGGGCGGCGCGGTGGAGGAGGCGCTCCGGCCAGCCGGGGTGCCCGAAGTAGGCGGAGGCCGGCGCGTCCGCACCGACCTCGTGCAGCATCTGCACGGCCCTCAGCACCGCGACGTCCACCAGCGCGGCCTCGGCGGTGTCACGGAAGATCGTTCCGACGTACTTCTCGGCCGACCAGCGGTCCAGCCAGGTGTCCTCGACCAGCCGGTAGACGGCGTCGGTCACGTCCCCGTAGCCCTCCCGGCCGATCAGCCAGGTGTCCTGCTGGAAACCGGGGTCGGACAGCATGTGCAGCGCCGAGCGCAGTCGGGCTCGCCAGCGCCACCAGGGCAGGTCGTTGAGCGGCATGCCGCCCATCGTGCTGGAGCGGTGGCCCGGACGAGAAGGGTTTCGGGCGGACCGATACGAAGAATCTGTGCTGGCGGACATGGTGAACGATCGTACGTTCCCCGCCTGTTCGTACTCCACTCGCGATCTACACGCGTACCGCCCCGGAGTTCGGCCGCCGTTCGCCGCCCGTTCGCACTTCGGCCCTCTCGGCTTGTGCCGCCGGGGCTTGGCTTGCTCCGGTGCGCCGGAGGGCGCCCAGAGAGGGAATACCGATGACCAGCCGGAGGGACTCGTTCCAGGCCCGTCCCCAGACCGGGCGACGCCGCCGCCGACGCCCGATCGCAGCCGCCGCCACCGCCGCGGCCCTGCTCCCCACCCTCTTCATGGCCTCCGCGTGCGGCGGATCGGCCGATGCTTCGACCAGCGGCAGCGAACTGACCGTGATGACCTGGGCCCCGGCCGGCACGGGCGCCGCCGACCGCCCCGGCATGACCGCGCTCGCCTCCGCCATCGGCAAGGACGTCAACACCAAGGGCGGTGTGAACGGCCACCGGCTGCGCGTGCTCACCTGCAACGAGCACAACACCGCGGACGGCGCCCGCGCCTGCGCGCAGCAGGCGGTGGACGCCAAGGTGGTCGCCGTGATCGGCTCCTACAGCCAGTGGGGCGAGGCGTTCATGCCGGTGCTGGAGCGCGCCGGCATCCCGCTGATCGGCGGCTACGGCCTCTCCCAGCCGGAGTTCGCCAGCCCGCTGTCCTACCCGGTGGACGGCGGCCTGCCCGCACTGATCGCGGGCAACGGCCGCCAGCTGGTGGACGCCGGGTGCAAGACCGTCTCCCTGGTCCGCCCGGACACCCCGGCCGGCGACAACCTGCTCGGCTACCTGGGCACCGCGCTGCGGCCGGCCGGGATCAAGCTGACCGACGTCAAGGCGCCCGAGCAGTCCTCCGACTACACCCCGGTGGTCCGCAAGGCGATCGGCAAGGACGAGGCGGGCACCTGCGTCAGCGTCGCCCTGGCCGCCGAACCGACCGGCAACCTGCTGGACGCCTACCGGAGGCTGAACCCGAAGAACACCCGGATCGCCTCGATCATCGGCAGCGTCCAGCAGTCGGTGGTGGACTCCACCGGCGGCGACACCGGCCCGCTCGGCGGCGCCTACGTCACCAGCTGGTACCCGCCGGAGTCGGCGAAGATCTGGGACGGGCTGCGCGCGGTGGCGCTCACCGACTCCACCGGCGGACACCCCATCGACGTCGCCGACCCGGGCGTGCAGACCACCTGGGTCGCCTACGAGGTGTTCCGGACGGCGGTGCAGAAGCTGGCGGAGTCCGGCAAGCCGGTCACCTCGAAGTCGGTCACCTCGCTGCTGGACAGCGGCGAGGGCATCGACGTGGGGATCACCCCGCCGCTGGCCTGGGGCACCACCAACATGCTCCCCAGCAGCGGATCGCCGCGGCTGGTGAACACCTGGGTCACCTACCAGGTGGTCAAGAACGGCCGGATGACCCTGCAGCAGCCGGGCTTCGTCGACATCCGCTGGGCACTCACCGGGGGCCGGCCGCCGGCCTGACCGGGACCGCGCCCGGCGCGAGGGGGGCCGGCCTTCGGGCCGGCCCCCCTCGACGTTCACCGGCCGTCACTCACAGGTCGCCGTCACTCTTGTTGGGCAGCCCGGTCTGGCCGGCGATCGCGTTCCAGAGCGTGGAGGCCTGCTTCTTCGCGGTGGTCGCGGTGCCGCTGGCCTGGACGGCGTTCTTGTAGTGCTGGTTGTCCTGCTTCTTCGCGTCGCAGGAGCCCTGCGCGTCCTGCGCCCAGGCCGCGTACTCGTCGTCGGCCTGGGCCGAGGCCGTCCAGGCCGCGTTGAGCTGCTCCACCAGCTGCTGGCCGCCGGGCAGCTTGTCGGTCTTCAGCTGGCCGAGCTTGCTCTGGAGCTCGCGCCGCTTGCCGGCCGCGGCGGTCAGCGCCTGCTGGGACTCGGGCAGCTTGTCGCACTTCTGCACCGAGGCGACCGCGGAGACCACCGAGCTGCGGCTGTCGCTCGCGGTGCCCAGCAGGTCCGACAGCGGCTGCGCCTGGGCCTTGACGTCCGGGTCGACGGCCGCGCCGGAACCGCTCGCGCTCGGCGCCCCGGGGGTGGCGGAGGTGCTCCCGGTGGCGGCCACCGGGGTGTTCTTCTTGTCGTCGCCCTTGGGCTCGTCCCCGCCGCCCATCAGGACGGCGACCAGGATGCCGGCCGCCGCGCAGCCCGCCACCACACCACCGACGATCAGCTTGGTGGACGGGCGTCCGCCGCGCCCCGAGCCGCCGCCCTGGGTCGCGTCGAACCCCCGGTCGTAGCCCTGCCCGTAGTCCTGGCCCTGCTCCGGGGCGTAGCCCTGGTGGTAGTCCTGCGCCGGGTGGGCGGCCGGCGGATAGCCCTGGTACCCCGGCGCGGGCTGCGGCTGCGGGTAGCCGGGCTGGGCCTGCGCCGCCGGGTAGCCGGCCGCGTGCGGGTCCCCCGCGGGGTACGGCGGCAGGTGCTGGGTCTCCGGGGCCGGCTCGGGCCGCGGGGCCCCGTAACCGGGCTGCGGAGCGCCGTAGCCGGGCTGCTGCCCGCCCCACGAGGCGCCCGGCCCGGGCATCGGCTGCGCGGGCATGGCCTGGGTCGGCAGCGCGTGCCCGCCCTCGCCGAGGTACTCCGGCTGCCCGGACGGCCGGCCCACCGGCGGCACGGCCGAGTGGGCCTGCGGCTGGCCCGGCTGCCCCTGGGGCTGCCCGGGCTCGGGGCGGAACAGGTCGTCCAGGTTGAAGTCACCGGAGTTCGGGTACGAGCGGCGCTGACTCAACGCGATTCCTCACCTGTGCAGGACCGCGCACTGACGGCGGACCACATCTCGTCGGTTCTTGGGAGCATCACAGTTCCTTGGACGTCGCGCCCACGCTACCGGTTCGCCTCACCGGGTGACCACGTGGGCGGGACATCCGTCACGCTCCCTGCACAGACGATCCGCGGCTGTCCGGGGCTCGGGCCGCCCCCGGCTCGGGCCTCCCCCGGGCCCGAGGACGGAGACGGGCCCGCGGTCAGGCGGCCTCGGCGTCCGCCCGCGCGTGGAACTCGCGGACCACCCGCTGCTCCCGGTACGGCTCCAGCCTGCGCCGGAACTCGTCCAGGTACTCCACGCCCCGGTTGGAGCGCAGCCCGCTCAGCAGCCGGACCGCCTGGGTGCCCGTCTCGCAGGCGCGTTCCAGGTCCCGCTGCTGGAGCTGGGCGGTGGCCAGCAGGACGAGGTCCACCGCCCGGCGCCGGACCCGGGTCGGCGGGTGCAGGTCGAGCGCCCGGCGCGCGTAGTGCTCGGCCGGACCGGCCTGCTCCAGGTCCCGGTGGCAGTGGGCCAGCTCGTCCGCGAGGTAGGCGTCGTCGAAGTGGGCGATCCAGTCCGGGTCGTCCTCGGGACGGCGCTTCTCCATCATCTCCAGCGCCCTCGCCGACACCGCCTCGCAGGAGCGGGCGTCGCCGAGCAGGGCGTGGCCGCGGGCCTCGGCGGCGTAGAACATCGCCATCGCCGTCGGGGTGGCGACCGAACGGGCGCCCTCCTGTGCGGCGCGGGCGAGTTGGGCGATCTCCCGCGGGTTGCCGAGGGTGGCGGCCAAGTGGCTCATCGAGGCGGCCAGCACGTAGCCGCCGTAGCCGCGGTCGTCGGCGGCCTGGGCCAGCCGCAGCGCCTGGATGTAGTAGCGCTGGGCGAGCCCGGGCTGCCCGGTGTCCACCGCCATGTACCCGGCCAGTTCGGTCAACCTGGCCACGGCGGCGAAGAGTTGGCGACCGGTCTCCTCCCGGTAGGCGCCGCCGAGCAGGCCGGAGACCACCGAGTTGAGGTAGTGCACCACCACCGGGCGCACATGGCCGCTGCCGAAGCGGTGGTCCAGGTCGACCAGCATCGCGGTGGTCGCCCTGATCGCGGCCACGTCGGTCGGACCGACCCGGGGGCCACCGGCCCGCGCCACCACCGGGTCCGGCGGGGTGATCAGCCAGTCCCGGCTGGGCTCCACCAGCGCGGAGGCGGCCACCGTCGCGCCGGTCAGGAAGTCCCGCCGGCCGACGTCGCTGCGCCACAGCTCGCACACCTGCTCCAGGGCGGCGCCGATGGTCGGCGCGAACTGGAGCCCGATGCCGGAGCTCAGGTTCTTGCCGTCCGCCATGCCGATCTCCTCGACCGACACGCTGCGGCCGAGCTTGCGCCCCAGGGCCTCGGCGATCACGGCCGGCGCCTGCCCGCGCGGCTGCTGCCCGCGCAGCCAGCGGGCGACGGAGGTCTTGTCGTACCGAAGGTCGAGCCCGTGTTCGGCACCGCAGAGGTTGACCCTCCGGGCCAGACCGGCGTTGGAGCAGCTGGCCTCCTGGATCAGTTGCTGCAGACGCTCGTTGGGCTGTCGTGCGACGAGTGGTCTCGCGGCCATTGGGCTTCGCCTCCCCACACCCTCCGGTCCCGGCCGGCGGGCGACGATTCTGCTGATCTGTTGCCGACTGTCCGACCGTCCAAGGAATCTGACACCAGGTTAGCGATCAGCAACGCCAGCGGGATACCCACGGTGACGAACCGCACCCCCCTTGCGCCCTGGTAAATGCTCCTGTGCGCCCCCGCTGCGCCTGCCCTCGGGCCCTTCAACTCGGTCGACTAACCGGAACGGGTGACATTGCCGGGATGCACCCAACCGGGCGCCCCAGGGCCGTAACCAGCCTCACACACGGTAGTTGAGCACCCCGTGGAAGACATCCCCGACGCCTCCGGCGCCGCACGCCGGAACGAGAGAGCCACTCCGCCCCCCTTACTCGTCGAAGCCGTCGGCTACGCCGAGACCCGCCACTGGGAGGTCGCCCCGGGCGCCTGGCTGGTCGACGACGGCGACGGCGGCGTCCGCTGCTCCTGCGGCGACCGGCGCTGCACGCTCCCGGGCGCCCACCCGCTGGACGACGACTGGGCGAGGACGGCGAGCGCCGGCCCCGGCGCCGTACGGCGCTGGTGGACCGAGCAGCCGCAGGCCTCGATCCTGCTGCCCACCGGCCGCTCCTTCGACGTCCTGGACGTCCCGGAGACGGCCGGCTGCCTGGCACTCGCCCGGATGGAGCGGATGGACCTCCAGCTCGGTCCGGTGGTGGTCCAGCCCGCCGCACCCGGGCGGATCGGGCGCCGGCTGCACTTCCTGGTGCTGCCCGGGGTCTCGGCCAGGCTTCCGGAGCTGCTCCGCCGGCTCGGCTGGCCGCCCGGCCGGCTCGACCTGGTCGCCCGCGGCGAGGGCGACTGGACGGTCGCCCCGCCCTCCCGGATCGGCTCCCTGGGGTACGCCCAGTGGGCCCGCTCCCCCTCCGCGCTCAACCGCTGGCTGCCGGACGCCGCCGAACTGGTCACCCCGCTCGCGTACGCCTGCGGCCGCGAGGCCTCCTCGGCCCGCGGCGCCCGGACCGACTCCCCCCTGGACAGCCGCCCTCTGCCGATCGGGTGAGGGCGGACGCCGCGCGACACCACGCGCGCGAGTGACGGGCCTTGTCTCCCACCGGAGACGGGGCCCGTCATACGCATGTCCGGATAAGGCTTCCGTGTACCCGCTGGTCAACGGGAAAAGCCCCTCGTACGAGTGACAGCACTCAAGGATTGCCATGATCGGCCGAGGGGAGGAATTGCGATGTGTGGGGACGCCGGCAGGGGCGCTCGGACGGGGAAGCCGGGCGGCGGCGACGGAGGGGAACGGGAGGGAGCGGGGAGGGGCGGGAGGGAAAGGGGAGGCGAGCGGGCCCGCTGCACGGGAGAGCAGCGGGCCCGCTCGGCTGTGTCCCTGGCGCGGGGCCCCGGCGCCGGCGCCTCAGGCCTGGGCGACGAAGACGTGCTGGGCGATGTCCTTGCCCAGCTCCGCCGCGTTCTCCCCGGTGCCGACCAGCACGCCGCCGACGCCGGCGCTCACCTTGACCGTGGATCCCGGCCGGACGCCGGCCCGGCGCAGGGTGCTCATCAGCGCGCTGTCCGTCTGGATCGGCTCGCCGATCCGGCGGACCACCACGTCGGCCCCGGCCTCGCCGGGCTTGACGGTGTCCAGCGGGACGAGCCCGGCGTCGAAGCCCTCGCCCTCGGCCTTGGTGTCGCCCAGCTCGTCCAGGCCCGGGATCGGGTTGCCGTACGGGGACTGGGTGGGGTGGCCGAGCATGGCGAGCACCTTGCGCTCGACCGTCTCGCTCATCACGTGCTCCCAGCGGCAGGCCTCCTCGTGCACCTGCTCCCACTCCAGGCCGATCACGTCGACGAGCAGGCACTCCGCGATGCGGTGCTTGCGCATGACGCGGACGGCGAGCCGGCGGCCGTCCTCGGTCAGTTCGAGATGGCGGTCCCCGGCGACCTGGAGCAGCCCGTCGCGCTCCATCCGGCCGACCGTCTGGCTGACCGTGGGGCCGCTCTGTTCAAGTCGCTCCGCGATCCGGGCGCGCATCGGGACGATGCCTTCCTCCTCCAGCTCCAGGATGGTGCGAAGGTACATCTCAGTGGTGTCGATCAGCCCAGACATCGCCGCTGGCTCCGTTCTTCGGTGTCCTCACCGCCAATTCTGACGTACCGGACCGACAACCGGGTTCGCCCTGAGGCTCCGGGGACCCGTTTTGTTCCTGTTGACAACGATGCCGCCGGGGCGCGACCGTGCTCGCCGAAGCTTTCTCCCCCGGCGGTCTGGACCACCCGGACCACCCCACCCGGCCGGATCCCCCACCGGCAGAGAGCGAAGGCAGCAGATGAACGACCTGGCCGGCCGGTACTTCGACGCCGCGATCTCCCACCTCCAGCGGGTCCGCGAGGAGGAGGCCGACACCATCGAGGCCGCCGCCGCCCTGCTGGCGGAGGCGATGACCGAGGGTCGCCGGGTCTTCACCTTCGGTGCCGGGCACTCCGCGCTGCCGGCCCAGGACGTGGTCTACCGGGCCGGCGGGCTGGTCCCGATGAACCTGCTGAACGTCCCCGGGATGGCCGGGGTGACGGTGATGCCCGCGCCGCTGTCCAGCGCGCTGGAGCGGGTCTCCGGGCTGGCCACCGCCACCCTGGACCTGACCCCCGCGACCACCGGGGACCTGCTGTTCGTGATCTCGCTCTCCGGCCGCCAGGTGATGCCGGTCGAGCTGGCCCGGTACGCCCGGGACCGCGGCCTCAAGGTGGTCGGCGTGACCTCTCTCGCCTACCCGGAGCAGGTGGCCTCGGCGCACCCGACCGGCACCTACCTGAAGGACCACTGCGACGTGGTGCTGGACAGCAAGATCGCGGTCGGCGACGGCGAGCTGACCCACCCCGGCGCCGAGACCACCTTCGGCCCGGTCTCCACCATCGTCACCAGCGCGCTGATGCAGGCCGTGGTCGCCTCGGCGGTCGGCCGGCTGGCCGACCGGGCGGCCGCCGGGGAGTGCCCCGCGCCGCCGCTGTTCCGCTCCGGCAACGTCCCGGGCGGCACCGAGTGGAACGCCCGGCAGATGGCCGACAACGCCGACCGGGTCTTCTACACCTACTGAGCCGCACCCGGCGGGCCCGCCGGGGAGCCGGCCCGCACGCACCGGTCCGCACCGGCCGGTCGCCCGCGCACGCCCGTCGGCCGCCGCGCGCCCCCACCGCCCCTCCGCACGCTGGGTGCCGGAGCGAACACGGGGAGTACCGGACAATCCACCGGGACTTCCCGGCCACATCCGGGCGCCCCGGCCGCCACCAGGCGTACCGGCGAGCCCGCCGGGGCAGGAGAGCGGTGCGACCGGAGCGACTGGTGGGGGCCGAACATGGCGTCTGTGGCGGGACGGACCGGGTGGGTGCGCGAGCGGGAGCTGCTCCCGGAGTTCTTCTGGGCCGCCGACTCGGCCTCGCTGCGCGGGCAGCGGCGCTCGGTGCTGCTCTCCGCCTGGGAGCTGATCCTGCTGGTGGTCGCCGCGGCGACCGGCTCGGCCGACGGCGAGCCCTGGGCCTGGCCGGCGGCCGCGGCCTACCTCGGCGCGATCGCGCTGGCGGTGGTGATCAGCCGGCAGAACCCGCAGGGCCTCTGGTACGAGGGCCGGGCGGCGGCCGAGTCGGTGAAGACGCTCGCCTGGAAGTACGCCGTCCGGGCCGACGCCTACCAGCCCCCGCCGCGCGCCCTGCCGGACGCCGAAGGCCTGTACCGCTTCCAACTCGCCCGGGTGCTCGGCGCGTTCCGGGACAGCCCAGTGGCCGTCCCGGACGCCGGGGTGGAGATCACCCCGGCGATGCGCGACCTGCGCGGCCAGCCGCTGGCGGTGCGCCGCGAGGTGTACCTGGGCGAGCGGATCCAGCTGCAGCACGACTGGTACCGCGCCAAGGCCCGCTACTGCGCCCGCGCCGGGCACTGGGCCGGGGTGCTGGGCGTGCTGCTGCCCGCGCTCGGCCTGGCGCTCGCCCTGCTGCGGGCACTCGGCGCGTTCAGCTACGACGCGCTGGGCACGGTGTCGGCGGTGGCCGCCTCGGTCGCCGCCTGGGCCCAGCTGCGCCAGTACCGCCCGCTGGCCGCCGCGTACGCCCTGGCGGCCGAGGAGCTGGCGCAGATCCAGCGCCAACTCGCCCAGCTGGACCTGGAGTCGATGGAGGCCGAGGAGGTCTGGGCCCGGCTGGCCCGGGACGCCGAGGACGCGATCTCCCGCGAGCACACCACCTGGCAGGCCCGCCGGGAGGTACGCACCACCACCGACCGGGAGCACGCAACCGACCCGGAGCACTGACCGGAGCACTGAGGAGGCCGCAGGTGTCGTTACGGACGGTCAAAACGGCGGACGACCGCGCTCTCGCCGTCGAGTCCCTCGGCGACCCGCGCGGCCGTCCGGTCTTCCTGCTGCACGGCATGCCCGGCAGCCGGGTCGGCCCGCACCCGCGCAGCACCGTGCTGTACCGGCTGGGCGTCCGGCTGATCTCCTACGACCGGCCCGGCTACGGCGACTCGACCCGGCTGTTCGGCCGCCGGGTGAGCGCGGCGGCCGCGGACGTGAAGACCATCGCGGACGAGTTCGGGCTGGAGAGCTTCGCGGTGCTCGGCCGCTCCGGCGGCGGCCCGCACGCGCTGGCCTGCGCGGCGCTGCTGCCGGAGCGGGTCAGCCGGGTGGCGGTGCTGGTCGGCCTGGCGCCGCGCGACGCGGCCGGCCTGGACTGGTACGCGGGGATGACCCCGTCCAACGTCCGCGCCTACAAGGAGGCCGAGCGCGGGCACGGCCGGATCGCCGACGCGATGGAGTTCCGCTCCCGGCAGATCAAGGACGACCCGGTCCGGCTGCTGAACGGGCTGCGCACCGAACTCTCCGCCGCCGACCGGGAGGTGGTGGCCGACAGCGGACTGCGGCGGATGCTCCAGAGCAACTACCGGGAGGCGTTCCGGCACGGCGCGGACGGCTGGATCGACGACGTGCTGGCCTTCACCGCGGACTGGGGCTTCGAGGTCGGGTCGGTCCGGGTGCCGGCCTGGCTCTGGCACGGCGCGGACGACCAGTTCTCGCCGGTGGACCACTCCCGCTGGCTGGCCGACCACATCCCCGGCTCCGAGCTCTTCCTGGAGCCGGGAGCCGCGCACTTCGGAGCGTTCCGGGTGATGACCACCGCCCTGGCCTGGGCGGCGGGCTGGGGCGATCCCGGCTCAGGCCTCCACCGGAGTCAGGGGCGCTGATCCGCCGAGCACCGCCAGCACGTTGTCCACCGCCAGGCCGCCCATCGCCTGGCGGGTGCGGACGGTGGCGCTGCCCAGGTGCGGGGCGAGCACCGCGCGCTCCTGGGCGAGCAGCGCGGACGGGACGGCCGGCTCGTGCTCGAAGTTGTCCACGGCGGCGGCGAACAGCGCGCCGGACTCCAGCGCGGCGGCCAGCGCCTCCTCGTCCACCACGCCGGCGGTCATGCTGACGACCACCGCGCCGCGCGGCAGCAGGGCGAGCCGGCGGGCGTCCAGCAGGTGCCGGGTCTCGGCGGTGAACGGGCAGGTGACGACCAGCACGGTGGAGGTGGCGAGCAGTTCCTCCAGGGGCTTCCAGTCGGCGCCCCCGGCCTGCTCGGGCGGCAGTTCACGGCGGTTGTGGTAGCTGACCGGCATGTCGAAGGCGTGGGCCCGGCGGGCCACCGCCCGGCCGATCCGGCCCATGCCGACCACGCCCAGCGGGGTGTCGGCCAGCTCCAGGCCGAGCAGGAAGTTCGGCGCCCAGGTCCAGGGCTCGCCGGAGCGCAGCAGCCGCTCGCCCTCGCCGAGTCGGCGGGTGGCGGACAGCAGCAGGGCCCAGGCCATGTCGGCGGTGGCGGTGGTGAGCACGCCGGGGGTGTTGGTGACGAGCACGCCGCGTTCGGCGCAGGCGGCCACGTCCACGTTGTGGTAGCCGACGGCGTGGTTGGCGACGACGGCCAGCCGCGGGCCGGCCGCGTCGAGGAACTCGGCGTCCACCCGGTCGTCCAGGGTGGTGATCACGGCCCGCCGGCCGCGGACGGCGGCCAGCAGCCCGGCCCGGTCCATCGCCAGGTCGGAGTCGTGGCAGGTGGCGGCGTGGTGCGCGGTGAGCCGTTCGACGACGCCGGGGGCGAGGCGCCGGGTGACCAGGACCGGGGGCAGGGTAGTCATGGTCTCGCAGCGTACCCCGCCCCTTCCCGGCCGGCCCGGCCTCGCCGGTGTGCCCGGCCGCCCGGCCCTGCCCGGCCTTCCCGACCGGGCAGGGCCGGACGGCCCTCCCGATCAGACCGGCTGCGGCTCCAGGTCCCGGTTGATCCGCTTCCAGCCGCGCGCGGAGACCGTGTTGGGGTGCTCCTCGCCGAACTGCCGGATCAACTCGGAGATCGCCCGCGCCCGCAGTTCGGCCGCCTGGGTGTGCCGCCCGCCCGTCCGCAGGGTGATCGCCAGGTTGGCCTCGCAGGCCACCGCGTCCGGGTGCTGGGCGCTGTAGCGGTCGCACAGCCCCTGGTACGCGGCCCGGCCGAGCCGCTCGGCGCGGTCCAGCTGTCCGTCGTCGCCGTACGCGTTGGCCAGGTTGATCATCGCGTTGAGGGTGTACGGGTGCTCCGGACCGACCGAGCGGCTCAGCCCCTCGACGGTGAGCCGGCCGCGTTCGATGGCGCCCTGGACGTCGCCGCTGCCCCGCAGGTAGATGCCGAGGTTGTTGGCGCAGGCCAGGGTGAACGGGTGGTCGTCGCCGAACAGCCGCCGGTGGCCCTCGAAGACGGTGGAGCAGAGGTCGCGGGCGGCCTCCTTGTCGCCGGAGGCGCTGTGGTCGGCGGCCAGGTTGAGCGCGCAGGCGAGCGCGTCGGGGGCGTCGGCGCCGTAGCGCTCCAGGTAGCGCTCGTAGGTCTCCTTGGTGATCCGGCGCGCTTCGGCGAGCAGGCCGATCCGGCGCAGCGAGACGGCCAGCGACTTGGCGTTGCGCAGGTTCTCCGGCAGGTCCGGGTCGAGCACGTCGCCGAGGTCGGAGGTGACCTCCTGGAGCAGGTCCACCGATCCGCGGTAGTCGCCGAGTTCGCGCAGGTCGCGGGCCAGGTTGGACTTGGTGGACAGGGTGTAGGGGTGCTTGGGGCCGAGCACGGCGGTGCGGCGGTCGAGGGTCTCCTGGTCGAGTTCGCGGGCCGCCTCGCTGTCGCCGACCAGCCGGTAGTCGATCGCCAGGTTGTTCGCCATGGAGAGCGTGCGCGGGTTGTCGTCGCCGAACAACTCGCGGAACTGGTCGAGGATTTCGCGGTCGAGGTCGAGCGCGGCCTGGAACCGGCCGAGCGCCCGGCGGTCGGCGCCGAGCGAGCCGGCCGTCATCAGGGTGTACGGGTGGTGCTCGCCGAGCAGGGCCCGCTGGCGCTCCAGGGTGTCCTCGTCCAGGGCCAGCGCCTCGCCGTAGTTGCCTTGGGAGCGCAGCACGTTGGCGAGCTGGAAGCGCAGCAGCAGGGTCTGCCGGTCGTCCTCGCCGAGCTTGCCGGTCCACTCCACGTCCAGCGCGTGGCCGAGGTCGCGGGCGCGGTCGAGCTCGCCGCGCTTCCACAGGTAGCGGACCCGGTCGATGAGCAGCTGGCGGGTGTCCGCCTCGTCGCAATTGTGCGCCTTGGAGGGCGACAGGTGCGGCCAGATCTCGTCGAAGGCGGGCCAGTTGGCCGGGTCGTCGGTGTCGCCGAGGACGGGTCGGGCGCCGGTGAGGATGCGGTGCACCTCGTGGACGGCGACCTCCTGCTCGTCGGCGGTCATCCCGGCCCGGATCACCGCCTGGACGAGCCGGTGCACCTGGAAGCTGTTGCTGCCGGCGTCGACCTTGGCCAGCGCGTACCGGCCGATCGCCTGGATCACCTTGCCCAGCATGAACTTGTCGCTGAGGTCGGCGTCGAAGCGCACCAGCGCCCGGATCATCTGATCGCTGTAGAAGAGGTTCATCGAGATCGGCTCGGGCGCGAAGAACGCGCAGAGCTGGAGCAGCCGGACGGCCGCCGGGGACTGCTGGCGCAGCCGTCCGATCGACACGTTCCAGGTCGCGGCGACCGGGGTCGGGTAGTCGGCCGGACGGCCGACGGCCAGCGCGCGGGCGGCCTCGGCGTGCAACTGGCTGACGTAGGTCTCCACCGGGGTGCCGGTGGTGTCCAGCCAGGCGGCGGCCACCTCGACGGCCAGCGGCAGGTCGCCGACCGCCTCGGCGACCCGGTCGGCGTCCGGGCGGGAGAGGCTGCGGGCGCGCCGGCACAGGTGCTCGACGCTCTCGCCGCGGGTGAAGACGTCGACCTCCAGCGCCTCGGCGTGCCCGGTCCAGGCCTGGTTGCGGGAGGTGACCAGGATGTGGCCGGAGCCGCCGGGGAAGAACCGGCGGATCTCGGACGGCTCGTCGGCGTTGTCGAAGATCAGCAGCCAGCGCGAGGTGGGCACCCCGCGCCGCAGCGCCTCCCGGGCGGCCTCGGCGGCCTCGGTCACCGAGTCGCCGACCCGCAGGCCCAGCCGCCGGGCGAGTTCGGCGAGCGCCGGGGCGACCAGCTCGGTCTGCTCGGCGTCGATCCACCAGACCAGGTCGTAGTCGGACATGAAGCGGTGGGCGTACTCCAGCGCCACCTGGGTCTTGCCGACGCCGCCGAGCCCGTACAGGGTCTGCGGGGTGGGGAGCACGGCCGCCATGCCGCCGCGCAGCTGGTTGCGCAGCTGCTCCAGGACGGCGGCGCGGCCGGTGAAGGAGGGGTTGCGCGGCGGGACGTCCCACACCGAGGGCTTGCTGCCGGGGAAGCGTGGCCCACCGCTGGGCGCGTCGCCGAGCGGGGTGTCGCCGCGGCCGAGCGCGCGCAGCAGGCTCTGGACGGACTGCGCCTCGTCGCGGCCGACCAGGTCGACCGGGTTGCGATTGCTGAACGGCGCGGTGAGCCGGACGTCGCCGACCCGGACCGGCAGCAGCTGGCGCCGGGTGCCGGAGGGGTCGGAGCTGACCACCGACTCCCACAGCGCCCGCGCCTGCGGGGAGCGCTGGTAGGCGGGCGAGAGCACGGCGACCGTCCGGTACGCGGAGTCGATGCCGCGCTCGGTCTCCTCGCGCGGGTCGGTGCCGGCGCTGAGGTCGCGCGGCAGCACCCGGAAGCCGGCCCGGCTCAGGACGGACTCGATCCAGTCCGCCCACATCCGGTCCTCGGGGACGTAGGAGAGGTAGAGGTCCGCGGGCACCGACGGGCGGCGGCGGGTGAACGCGTCCACGTAGCGCAGCCGCACCTCCTCGTCCATCGGCGGCAGGCCGGCCGCCCGGCCCTCGGTGATCATGGAGGTGAGCCGCTCGCAGGCGGCCAGCATCGAGGTGGGCGTGCCGGTCTGGTCCCCGAAGGTCGCGAGGATCTCCTCGTAGGCGTAGAACGGCCGGTACGGGATCTCCACCGAGCCCCAGTACTGGGCGAGTTCGTCGCCGTCGTAGCCGGTCGGCAGCCCGTCGAAGCGGACCCTGGCGAGGGCGCGGCCGGCGTCCGCCTTCTCCTTCTCGCCCTCGTCGATGCGCATCGGGACGGGCAGGATGCGGATGCCGCGCTCGCGGTAGCGGTCGTGGATGTGCTGGGCGATCCGGGAGGCGCCGTCGATCGACTGGTCGCTGAGGGTGAAGCAGACCACCAGGTCGTCGGGCATCTGGACGGTGCAGATCTCGGCGATGTCGGACAGGCCGGTGCGGGAGTCGATCAGCACGTAGTCGTAGCGCTTGGCCATGTCGGCCTTGAGGGCGTCGAAGAACTGCCCGCCGTCGAAGCGGTCGTAGAAGATGTCCCAGTCGAGGTGGGTGACGGCCTCGGAGTAGTCGCGGTTGAACTGGCCCGCGGAGAGGAAGTCCAGGCTGCCGCCGGCCGGGAAGTGCGGCCAGCTGAGCGAGAGCGCGTGCGGGTGCACCCGGGCGAAGTCCAGGTGCCAGCCCTCGGCGTGCTCGACCGGGCGCAGCGCCTCCTCCCGGTACTCGGCGATCAGGTCCATCATGCCGGTCGTACCGGCCAGCGAGGCCGGGTCCAGGAACGGGTGGAAGAACTTGGCGAGGCCGGGCGCCTCCAGGTCCCAGTCCACGGTGAGCACCCGGAAGCCGTTGGCGGCCAGGATCCAGGCGGTGTTGGCGAGCGCCATGGTGCGGCCGGTACCGCCCTTGTACGAGTAGAAGGTGATGATCCGGCCGTTGCGGTCCTGCTCCGCCGCCCGCCGCTCGGCCTCCCGCTGGGCGGCCAGTTCTGCGGCGGTGAGCCCGCCGAGGCGGAGGTTCCTGGTGCGGTTGTCGTCGTTCATCGCGGTCCTCGTCCTCCCAGGGGCGCCATCCCGTCATCGGGTTCATCGCCGTCGTCGCGGTACGGGGCGTGCTCGCGGGACGGATCGTGCTCGCGGTGCGGGTCGTGCTCGCGGTGCGGATCGTCGCCGTTGTGCCGGCTCCGGCGGGTGGTGCCGATGGGGCGGCCGTCACCGTCGCCGCCCGCGCGGTCGTCGCCCTGGTCGTCCTCGAAGGGGTCCTCCGGAGGTCCGTCCGGCCCGTACCCGCCTCCGCCGCGGCGGAACGCGTCCCGCAGGCTCGGCCGGGGCGGCGGCGGTTCCTCCGGTTCGACCCGCATGCGGCCCTCGAACGCGTACTTGGCCTTCATCGCCGCCCGGGGCAGCGCGTCGTCGAAGTCCTCCAGGCTGCCCAGTCCGGTCGGACCGGTGGCGCCGAGGAAGCTGGGGCGGCTCGCCCGCCGGGAGATGCGCAGCGTCTCGTCGCTCAGGTCGCCGAGTTCGTCGGAGCGTTCGGCGCACTCGGGGTCGTCGCCGTTGAACGGCTCCAGGATGCTCACCCAGGTGGCGTCCGAGCGGTCGAAGCGCCGGACGAGCTCGCGCCGGCGCGGGTCGCGCAGCGCCCAGCGGTCGAGCAGCAGCAGTCCCGGGGCCTCGGCGTTGCCCTCGATGATCGACTCCACCTCGTCGTCGAACTCGTGCACGGTCGGCTGGAACCCCAGCTGCCGGGCGAGCCGCGCCGCGTGCTGGGCGATCGGCGTGCCGACCGGCCGGTACGGGTGCCAGTCGGTGCGCCGGTCGCCGTAGTAGTCGGGGCTGCGGTCGGCGGGCAACTCGTTCTGGTGGTAGGCGAGTACGGAGATCCGCAGCTGCTTGGTCGGGGCGGTCACGTTGAACGCGCTCGGGAGGGCGTTGAACTCCAGCCGCCGCCCGACCGGGATCACCGTCTCCTCCGCGACCTGGACGATCCGCGCCGCCAGCCTGTGCACGGCCAGCTCGTAGGCGGAGCGGAAGTAGCTGAGCTTCATCAGGGCGTACAGGCCCTCGGTGGCGTACTCGGGGCCGAAACTCGTGTGGTTGAACTGGAGTTCACTGGCCACGTTCGGCAGCCGGTAGCGGCTCATCGGCGCCCACAGCACCGGCACGATGCCGCTGGTGCGCTCGGAGTCGAGGTTGGCCGGATAGACCGGCCGACGGGTGAAGGCGTGCCACTCCTGGCCGCACGGAACGCTGTTGAAGTACCGGGGGGAGTAGAGGGGGACGAACACCCGGCACGTCGCGAGCTCGTCGGACAGCCGGTCGGCCCACAGCTCGCCCTGGTGCATGGACTCGTCCATGAAGCCGACGGCGGCCCCGTCCGGGACGGTGGTGAGCTGGAGCACCGCCTCGCAGAGGTCCCGGTACAACTGCCTGACCCAGTGGTTCGGGTCGCTCGCGCCCCGCGCACCGGCCTTGGGGGTGTGCGCGTAGGAGAGGAAGAAGTACGGGCGGGCGTCGTCCTCGTCCCAGCCCCGGTCAGTCACACGCGCCTCCCCCGGGCCCGTCGGCAAACCTGCCTCCCGCAGCCCCCGTGCGGCGGGGCTTCAGTGTAGGAACGACTGACACCCCAATGGAATAGCACAACGTCTCGCACGAATTGACATGACCGAAACGATGCCGCCACCCGTGCACAGGGAGCAGTACCCTCGTTCCGGCCGCACCGCACCACCGGGAGGACATCCGTGGACCACCTCGACTGGCAGAGGTCCAGCACCAGCGGCGACGGGGGCGACTGGATCGAGATCGCCTCCGAGGGCGACCACGTCCACATCCGGCAGTCCGACGACCCCGCCCTCGTCGTCACCACCACCCGCGCCAAGTTCAACGCCTGGATCCTCGGCGCCAAGGCCGGAGAGTTCGACCACTTCGTCTCCTGATCCCGTCCGGGGCCGCTGGCCGGAACCGACCGGCCGCCCCGGCGGGTCGGGCGGCTCCGTCGTCCGCGGGTCAGGCCGTTCCGTCGGCCGTCGGCAGCGGTCGTCCCGCGCCCACGCCCGCGCACGCGCCGCGCGCCCGCGCTTCACGCCTTCACGTCACGCCTGCGCCCCGGCGAGCCAGCCGTCCAGCGGGACCCGGCAGGTGTTGAGGATGCCGGCGATCGTCCCGTACGTCCCGACCAGCGCCAGGAGTTCCAGCACCTGCGCCTCGGAGTGCCGTTCGACCAGCGCCCGCCAGGTGTCCGGGGCGAGCGCGTGCCCGTCGTGCAGCTCGTCGACGGCCCGCAGCAGCGTGCGGTCCGGCTCCGACCAGTCCGGGTGCTCCGAACCCTCCTGGACGCGGGCGATCTCGGGCCCGGTCAGCCCGGCCGCGGCGCCGAGGCGGACGTGGTGCTCCCACTCGTACGTCGAGCCGGTGCGGTGCGCGGTGCGCAGGACGGCCAACTCGCGCTCGCGGAACGGCAGCAGGCCCTGGTTGAGCTGGGCGAGCAGGGGCGCGAGGGCGACCAGCAGGTCGGGGTGGTGGCCGATGGTGGCCAGCACGTTGAGCACCGGGCGGCCCGCCAGCGGCCCGGCGCCCTCGGCGAGGAGGGCGGCCGCGGGGCCGTCCAGACGGCCGGCGAGGGCGGCGATCTCGGCGGGCGGCCGCGGCACCAGCCGGGCGGCCTCAACGGTGAACTCGTCGAGCCCGAGCAGCAGTTCCTCCTCCCCCGGGGTCCCGTCGCCGTTCAGTTCGCGGTACACGGCGCCGATGTTGAGCAGCAGCCGCTCGCGGTCGGCCCAGTCCTCGAAGCCGTCCAGGTCCATCTCCCGCGCCGCCCGCAGCACCGGGGTGCCCACCCGGTGGACCCGCTCGGCGTGGTCGCGGACCCGCTCCAGGTAGCCGCGGAAGATGCGGACCTCGGGCTTGCCGACGACGGGGCCGTGCCCGGGCACGATCGTGTCGACGTCCAGGCCGAGGATCAGGTCGCAGGCGGCGATCCAGCCCTCCACCGGGCCGCTGTGGACCACCGGGTGGCCGCCGACGAACAGGATGTCCCCGGCGAACAGCACCCCGGCGTCGGGGACGTGGACCAGCACGTCGCCCCGGGTGTGGGCGGGCCCGACCTCGATCAGCCGGACGGAGCGCCGCCCGACGGCGACCTCCAGCTCGCCGCTGAAGGTCCGGTTCGGCAGGGTGGGCGCGATGCCGGTGAAGTCGAAGGCCTTCCGCATGTCCTGGACGACCCGGGGGAGCGGCAGGTCGCCGGGCGCGGCGAGGAGTTCGTGGAGGTGGTCGCGGGCCATGTCGGCCGCGGCGGCCTCGGAGGCGATGACGGTGGCGTCCGGGAGCAGTTGGTTGCCCCACCAGTGGTCGCCGTCGCTGTGGCTGTTGACCAGGGTGCCGACGGTGACCCCCGGGACGGTCCGCGCGACGGCGCCGAGCAGGTCCCGGGTCTGCGGGACGGTGAACAGGGTGTCGACGAGCAGTGCCTCGCCGCCGGAGACGATCAGCCCGGCGTTGCTGAGGCCCCAGGAGCCGTTCGGCTGGAGGTAGGCGTAGGTGTCGGCGGCGATTTCGTGCAGGCCGAGGGTGTACGGGACGGCCATCGGTTGACCTCCTCGCTAGGTGGACTGGAGTACAAGATGTACTCCAGTCCACTCATGTATTCAAGTACACTTTCCAGGTGACCTCGACTTCGACTCGACACGACCAACGCCGCGCCGCGACCCGGGAACGGCTGCTCGCCGCGGCACTGGAGCTGTTCGCCACCCAGGGGTACGCGGCCACCACCTACGACCACATCGCCCGGCGCGCGGACGTGGGACGCCAGACGGCCTTCAACCACTTCCGCCGCAAGGAGGACTTCGTCACCGCCTGGGTCCAGCAGCGGCACGAGGTCCTGGACCGGCAGGACGAGGCGCACGCCTCCGCCGTCGACGCGCTCGCGAGCGCACTGCGCACCCTCGCCGAGCTCAACGAGCGGGAGTACCCGCTGGCGAAGGAACTGCACGACAGCGGAGTGCTCCACGCTGCCTTCGCCCTCGGCACGACGGCCCCCCGGGCGTTCGCCACCGCCGCCCTCAGGGGGCACGAACAGGGCGAGATCCGGCTGGGGTTGAACCCGAGCGCCCTCGCCGACCTGGTGTTCGACACCTACGTCACGGCCCTGAGCCGCTGGCTGGCCGCCGACGCCTCCTACCCGCTCGCCGACGCCCTGCTCGCCCGACTCCACCTCCTCGCGGCCGGCTTCAGGACCTGACCACACGGGCGCGGGCCCCGCCGAGTGGACGGGGCCCGCATCGTGCGCCTGCCCCTGGCGGCGGCCGCTCACCTACCGGGGTGCTCCGGCAAGGCGATCCAGTCCTCCCAGGAGACCCCACGCCCGAGGAAGCGCGGCTGCTCGAACGGCCACTCAGTGGCGATCCACTGCGGCACCAAGGCGTCCAGCGCCCGCTCGACCTCGCCGCCCACCAGCCGGTCCACCACCCACCAGGCGATCTCGCCGTCCGCCCCGGCCTTCTCCGGCGGGTCGATGTAGACACAGCCGAGCAGGGACGTCTCCGCCGCGTCGAGCAGCGCGTAGTTGAAGGACTGGTGCGCGGCGATCTCCTTCTCGTGCCGCAACAGGTCGGCCTGGTTGGCCTCGTAGGTCATGGTGGCCGCCGGCCAGCCCCAGGCCGGGCCGAACATGCTCCACAGCCGCTCGCGCGAGCCCATCACGGCCGGATAGTCGAGCACGGCGTCCGCCTCCCGGACCGGCCGCAGGTGATGGGCCCCGTCCGGCAGCGGCACGTGGACGGGGTGGACGAAGTCATCGGGAAGCCAGCTCATGGCGCCCGACCGTAGCACCGCGCGGAATTCCGCTCTCCTGAATTGGCGACGGCCCCTCGGACAGCGGTGCGTTCGCGTGGGTCATGGCGTGGTCGGCACCGTACGGGACGCCCGGTGCCGTGCGCCGGTGACGACGAGTGAGACGTTCTGCCCACCGAAGCCGAAGGAGTTGCTGAGCACGGCCTCCTGGGGGACGTCCCGTCGCTCCGCGGCGACGTCGAGGTCGATGTCCGGACCGACGCCGGCCGCGGTGAGGTTGCGGGTCGGCGGGATGACGCCGTGCTTCACGCTGAGGACGGCGATGAGTGCCTCGATCGCGCCGGCGGCGCCGAAGAGGTGTCCGAGCGCCGCCTTGGGAGCCGTCACGGTGGCGCGGCCGAAGACCTCCCGGATCGCGCGCGCCTCGGCGAGGTCGCCGACCGGGGTTCCGGTGGCGTGGGCGTTGATGTGGCCGATCCGCTCGGGAGCCAGGCCGGCTCGTGCGAGGGCCTTCCGCATGGCCGAGACCTGGCCGGAGCCGTCGGGAGCGGGTGCCGTGATGTGGTGGGCGTCGGCGGCGACGCCGGCGCCCGCGAGGACCGCGTGGACGCGCGCGCCCCGGGCCGCGGCGTGTTCG
This sequence comes from Kitasatospora sp. NPDC036755, assembly GCF_040636595.1. Classification (NCBI taxonomy): domain Bacteria; kingdom Bacillati; phylum Actinomycetota; class Actinomycetes; order Kitasatosporales; family Streptomycetaceae; genus Kitasatospora; species Kitasatospora sp. NPDC036755. The sequence goes on along the minus strand of NZ_JBEZUT010000085.1, from coordinate 7,331 downwards.
GCGCTTTCGAGCACGACGACGGCCGCGCCCTCGCTGAGGACGAATCCGCTGCGGTCCGCGGCGAACGGCCGGGAGGCCGAGGCGGGTTCGGCGGTGTGCCGTGACAGAGCCAGCGCCCGGGCGAAGCCGGCGACGGTGATCGGGGTGATGGCGGCCTCGGTTCCACCCGCGATCACCACGTCCGCCTCACCCGCGCGGATGAGCCCGGCCGCCAGGGCGATCGCCTCGGCACCGGAGGAGCACGCCGAGACGGGCGTGTAGACGCCGGCCCGCGCACCGTATTCGATACTGATCAGCGCCGCCGCCGCGTTGGGCATGAGCATCGGGACCGTGCGGGGCGAGACGCGCCGCGCCCCGGCCGCCTCCAGGGCGTCGTCCTCCTTCAGCAGCGTCCGGATGCCCCCGATGCCCGTGCCGACCGCCGATGCGAGCCGGTCCGGGTCCACCCGCGGGGAGCCGGCGTCGGCCCAGGCCTCGGCCGCCGCGACGAGGGCCGCCTGCTGCGAGCGGTCGAGCCGCCTGGCCCGCACCCGCGGCAGCGATGCGGCGGGGTCGACCGCCATCGTCCCCGCGACGGTGTCGGGAAGGCCGGCGTCCTCGTGGCCGGGCAGGACCCCGCCGCGGATGCCGGACTCGCCGGCCAGCAGGGCGTTCCAGGTGGACGCCACGTCTCCACCGAGTGGCGTGATCGCGCCGAGTCCGGTCACGACGACTTCAGTCCGGTGCATGCCCTTGGACCTTTCTTGTATGCGATACAAGCGAACGCGGCCAGTTGTATCACATACAATTCAGGCGTGGAGAAGAAGCGAACCGAAGTCCGGTCAACGGCGGCCCGGTCGCGCGACCGCGGTCGCGCGACGAGGCGCCGGCTGATCGAGGCGACCGCACGGCTCTGCGAGGAGCGGCCCGGCGCCGAGTTGAGCGTCGCGGAGATCGCGAACGCGGCAGGCGCCTTCCCCAACCAGGTCACCTACTACTTCGGTTCCAAGGACTCGCTCCTCGTGCACGCCGCCTTCCTCGGCCTGCTGCACGACGCCCGACGGATCGAGCGCCTCGGTCGCCAAGCCCCCGACGCGGCGACGTTTCGACGCAACATCGCCCGCGCCGTCCTGGCCATGCCCTCGCTCCCGTCGGTCGCGCGAGCACTCGCCGCCGGGATCTCCAAGCCCGACCTCGCCCCCGTGGTCGACCGGCACCTCCAGCTGCTGTTCCGACAGTCCGAGCGTTTCGTGGGCCGGCTCGTCGACAGCCGCGGCTGGAGGACCCGCAGACCGCTCGGCGTGGAGGCCAGGACGTTCTGGAGCACCGCGCTCGGCGCCGTACTGCTCGTCCGCGCCGGGGCGCACGGCACGGTCGCCGACCTCGACCTCGCGGGAGCACTGACCATCCACGACGAACCCGAGCACGGCCAGGGCGCGTAACGGGCCCTGGCCGACTCCTCGCTCCGGGCGGGAAGCCGTGTGCGTGGGACGCCGGCCTGGCCGGCGTCCCACGCAACACGATGGCGGGGCTGAGCGGGGCGGGTTTCAGGGGCGCCCGCGCCGCAGAACGGCCTCGGCGAGGTCGACGGCCTCCCGGACCGGCACGAGCCGGCAGTCGGCGCCGCCGACGCGGGCGGTGGTGACGCCGCGGGCGGTGCGCAGGACCTCGGTGCCGAGCGCGCCGAAGTGGAGGTCGTCCAGGTCGGGGGCGCGGAACACCGTCCAGCCGTCCTCCCCGACGCAGCGGTACTCGCGCACCGGCACGTCGGGCAGCCGCAGGTCGGCCAGATGGAAGGCGGTGAAGCGGTCCATCGGGACGCCGAGCATCAGCACCTGGGCGTCCAGTTCGTAGAGCCGCCCGAGCGGCGACTCCGGGCCGAGGTGGGAGGTCAGCGGGTGGTGGGCGGTGATCTCCCGGGCGAACCGGCCGACGGCCGCCCAGGAGGTCTGCGGGTGTCGGCTGCGCAGCGCGCCCGGCCACGAGCGGATCGCTTCCGACAGCGCCCCCATGGTGGGCGACGCCGGGGTGACGGCCGGGTCGAAGCGGGGCATCCGGGCCTGGTAGTCGGCCACCTCCGCCGGGGAGAGACCGGCGGTGGCGGACTGGTGGATGCGGGAGGTCGCGGAGTTCTCGGGCGTGGCGGTGTAGGCGACCAGGGTGCCGTCGGGGCCGAGGAGTTCGAGCAGGGCCTCGATCAGGCCGGCCGCCCCGCCCGGCACCGGTCCGAGGGCGCGCAGGGACGCCTGGACGTGCAGCACCGTGCCCGGGCGGACACCGAGGTCGACGAGTTCGCGGACGAGGGGGAGGGCTGGGGAGGCGACGGCGACGCTGCCGGCGCGGGGTTCGGTGAGGATGGCGGTTCCCCCGGGTTGAGGGCCCCGGGCGAGGGAGGTCCCGGGGCGGCGCGAGTGGGAGGTCAGACCCCGGCCCGTGCCTGCCGCGCCCGGTCGGCCGCCTGCTCGGCGGCGGCGGGGAGCGGCAGTTCGAGCCAGGGTGCCACGGTGGCACGCATGCCGTCGGCGAAGCGCAAGCCGGTCCCGGTCAGGGCCCCGGACGACGCCAGCCGCTCCACGGCCTCGGCGGTGTACCGCCGCCAGAGCGCGAGCTGTTCGCGCGCCCGGTCGGCGGCCGGGCCCGGCAGTCCGTCGTACGCGCGGGTGCGGGTGCCCCAGTACTCGGTGACGGCCAGGTGGGCGTAGGTGCCCTGGAACAGCCCTTCGAGCGGCCGGGGGTCGGGCCGCCAGGGGGCGAAGTACAGCGTGGGGTCGGCCCGGTCGTACAGGTCCGTGAGGTCCAGTACGGCGCCGAGCTTGACGTGCTGGAACTCGTGGGCGAGCAGCAGGGCGAGGGTCGGCGCGGTGGCGGGCCGGGCGATCCCGACGGCGCCGTACGCCTGTCGGGCCGCCGAGCTGACGTCCCGGCCGGTCGGGCCGGGGCGCAGCGGGGTGATCGTCGTCAGGCCGGCCCGGATGCCCTCGGCGTACCCGGGCAGGTCGCGCCCGAGCAGTTCCCAGGCCTCGCGCAACGCGCCCGTCCAGTCGAGCAGTTCGGCCTCGGAGAGGCGGTCGGTGACCGGGTGGTCGTGGCTGTCGCGCAGCGGGTCGGTGTCCTCCAGGGCGACCGTCCAGCCGCCGGCCAGCCGGATCCGCCGCAGGGGTTCGTCCAAGGCGGTGGGCTCCAGGGTGCGCACCGTTCCGTCGGACGCCCGTACCTCGAAGCCCTCCGCCCGCCCGGTGACCACGGCCTCGCCGTCGGGTACGGCGATCCGGCCGAGCGTGGGCAGGTGCAGCCGGCCGCCGCGCACAGGCACCGCCACCGCGTCACCCCGCCCGGCCCGTACCGCGGCGGCCGCGGCGAGCGCGGCCAGCGGGCCGAGGCCGACCGGGAGGTCCCCGGCGAGCCGGCGGGCGGCCCAGGCGCGGGCGTACGGGTGGGCGAGCACGGCGTCCACGGCGGCGGGGGCCGCCGCGTCGAGTTCCGTCAGCAGGGCCCACGCCCCGGCCCGTCCCTGTCCGGAGGCGTCCCAGGCGGCGGCCAGCATCGCCCGGGTGAGGGCGAGTTGGGAGCGGCCGAGCGCGGCGACGGTTTCCGCGCCGCCGTATCCGCGGGCGAGCTCGTCGAGTTGTGACGGGGTGAGCGCGCCGGGCAGCAGCGGCTCGGCGCCGGACCGGGGGGCCTCGCCGGCCTGCGCCGGAACGCCGACCGGACTCCCGCTCCCCGCAATGCCGTTGATGAACGTCATGAGATCACCGCAGTAGACGGAGGGATGGTCGAAGCTGCCTCCTCCATCGTCGCTCCGATAGCGGTGGGCGTACAGCCCGCCACCGCAGGAGCGCACCACGGAGCAGGCGCGGCAGGCCGCGCTCAGCCCGGCCAGGCCGGACTGGCGGGCGGCGATGCCGGGGTGGCGGGCGAGGTCGTCGAGGCTGTGCGCGAAGACGTTCATCCCCGTGACGGGCGCCCCGTCGTACGCCGTCTTCAGGCTGTCCGCCTGCTCGAAGGTGCCGTCCGTCTCCAGGACGGCCAGGTCGGAGGGTTCCAGCCCGAGCGACTCGGTGAGGCTGGAGAACCCCCGCAGGGTCCGGTGCACGGATTCGAAGGTCCGCACGGCGAACGGCCGCCCGTCCGTTTCCCACAGCCTGTGGACGGTCAGCAGCCAGTCGGCGTACGGGGTGGCGCCCAGCGCCGCCGGACGGGCGGGCGGCTCGTCCCAGGTGGCGTGCGGGAGCAGGAAGTCCACGGCGGGCGGCCGGAGTTCGGCGAGTGCCCGGTAGACGGCCACCGGGTCGTTGGCGACGTCCATCGTGCACAGCAGCCCGGCGAACAGGTGCCGGTGCTCGGGCTCGTTCAGCAGACCGACCGCCCGCAGCACCTGCGGGTGACTGCTGCGCCCGTCGGCGAACCGCCGGTGGCGGTCGTTGGCGGCCCGGTCGCCGTCCAGCGAGATGCCGACCTTGATGTCCTGCTCCGCGAACAGCGCGCAGAAGGCCCGGTCCAGCAGCACGCCGTTGGTGTGGATGCGCAGGTCGAGCACGCAGCCGGGCGGGAGCGCCGCCCGGAGCGCCTCGGCGGCCCGGCGCAACCGGTCCGGGCCGGCGAGCAGGGGTTCTCCCCCGTGCAGGACGACCCGGACGGCGGGCAGCCGGTGGGCGGCCGCGTGCTCACCGATGCGCTCGGCGGCCTTGGCCAGGATCCCGTCCGCGATGACCTTCGGCCGGGACCGCCAGCTGCTGTCCGCGTGCTCGTAGACGTAGCAGTGGTCGCAGGCCAGATCGCACCTGCTGTGCATCTTGACCACGAACTGCGTCAACGGCAGCGGAATCGACGTCGTCATGGAGCTGGGACTGTTCGGTTCGGCTCGGTCTGGGTTCCGCTCGGAGGTCCCGGTCGGTCAGATCGAGGAGTTGAAGGCGGCGACCGGCACGAGGCCGGAGTCCGCACCGGGGAGCGCGCGCTGGAGGCGGGCGGCGAGCTCCTCCGCGCCGAGCGCGGCGAGATCGGCGAGGGAGGGGCGTTCCGGCGTCTCCTGAGGGTCAGTGAGCTTGCCGGCCGGCCTGGTGCTGGTTACCGGAGTCATGTTCGTTTCCTTAGGCGCGGTTAGGACCTGCCGAGGGTGGGTAAGCCCACCCGGTTGCGACCAATGTAGTGCCCGCGAAGACTCCGCGCGGCACCTTGCGGACTCACGTTGGGCTCCCCGGGCGGCCGACGTCGCACGACGGCGCGTTGACCCCCCGGAATTCACCCGTTCAGCGGTCGCGCACTTCGCCGTGGCGCACGCCGAAGCGCGTCGCGGGGGCGAAGACGGGGACCGGCACCCGGGCACACCCCGGGAGTGCCCGGTGGAGCCCCCGGGCAAGCGCGCCATCCGGCCAAGCCTTCACCGCGCCGGATTCATTCCCCCGGGCCCACGCCCCCGGAACGGCTCCCGCGGGCCCGCCCGCCCGGACCCGCCCCCTCGGGCTCGCTCCCCCGGCCTCGCTCCCCCGGCCCGCCGAGCTCCCGGACGGCCCGCACCAGCTCCGCCGTGAACTCCAGCCCGGCCACGGTCAGTTCGCCGCAGCCCAGGAGCGTCTCCCCGGCCGCCAGGGTGTGCGCCCGCCAGCGCACGGACTCCTCGTGCGCCCGGACGGCGTCACCCGCCCCGGCGCCCGCCCGGCCGGCGGCCGCCTGCGCCTCCGCGCGCCAGAAGTCCGCCACCCCCAGGTGCGCGTACGCCCCCTGGAGCAGCGCCCCGGCCGGGCGCGGATCGGGCCGCCAGGGGGCGTGGTAGACGGCCGCCCCGTTGGGCCGGTGCAGCGGCACCAGGTCCAGCAGGGCGCCGAGTTGGACGTGCAGGAACTCGTGCACCAGGGCCAGCGCCAGCAGCACCGGATCGCCCGGCAGCGAGGCCGCCACGGCACCGTAGGCCCGCCGGGCGGCGGCGCTGACCGCCTCCCCGCCGGGGGCGGGCCGCAGCGGCACGACGGTGGCCACACAGGCCGCGACGGCCCGCGCGTGGCGCGGGTGACGGCGCACCAGGATGCTCCACGCCTCCGCCAACCGCCGCTCCCACAGAGCGAGTTCGGAGAAGCTCAACGGCCCGGCCGGCGGACGCCCGTAGTCCAGCCGGCGAGGGCCGGCGTGGTCGATCGACGGCGACCAGCGCAGCCCCTCGCACTCCAGCGCGAGCGCCGGGCCGGGGCCGCTCCGGAGGAACTCGCCCAGCCCGTCGAGCGCGACGTCCTCCCCCGCCGTCGCACCGCGCAGGCAGTCGGCCGCCCAGGCGTCCAACTCCGGCCGCAGCAGCACCTCTTCCCACCGCTCGCGGTCGTCCCGCTGCAGCGCCCGCACCCTGGCGTACGCCTCCCGGTAGCCGTCGTGCCCCGGCGCGGCCCGGCGCAGCGCCAGCAGCAGCAGCGCCCGCTTGCTCAACTGCCCGGCGCGCAGCAGCCGGACGGCCTCCGCCCCGCCGCGCGCGCCCGCGATCGCCCGGAACGTCGCCCGGTCCACTCCGTGCCGGGGCAGACCGTCCGCCCCGCGCGCGCCCGGCACCCCGGCCGCCACCGCCTCGCCCGTACCCGCCACCGCTCGTCCTCCTCGTGTGTGCGGCTTCCCGGCCCGGTCGGGCCGACCATCGCCCAACCCGCCCGGCCCGCCCGCGGTCTCCCCGCGCCGGGGCGGATCAGCCGGACGGCGGCCGGGCTTGACCCGGACGGGTGAGCCGCCGGGCCGCCCGAGCCCGCCCCCATCGCCCGGAGCCCGGGCCCTTGGAGCCCGGCGGGCCGTCAACTCCCCACCAGCCCCGCCACCCCCGCCCGCAGCCGCCCCGCGATGTGCCGGATCAACCGGTCCAGGTCCGCGCAGTACACCGAGGGGTGCCCGAAGCCGTCCCCCGCCCACCGGTGCGCGTACAGCCCCCCGCCGCAGACCCGGGCCAGCGGGCAGCCGGCGCAGACCGGTCCGAGGCCGGCGAGGCCGCGCTGGCGGGCCCGGAAGGCCGGGTGCGCGGCCGCCTCCGCGAAGCCGTGCCGCCATACGTCCAGGCCGGTCCCCGGGGCCCCGTCGTAGGCCGCCTTGAGGCTGTCGGCCTGCTCGATCGTGCCGTCCGTCTCGATCACCACCAGGTCGACGGGGGCCAGCCCGACCGCCTCGCTGGCCGCCCGGCCGCCGAGCAGCAGCACCGCCAGCTCCTCGAACAGCCGCACCCCGGTCTCCCGTCGCGGCGCGCCGTACCAGCGCTCGAAGGCGGCGATCAGCCATTCCCCGTACGGCGCGGCCCTTGAAGAGCTCGCGGTCCTCGCCCTTGTTGATCGCCTCGACGTCGGCGCCGATCAGCTCGACGCCGTACTTCTCCAGCGTGCCGGCCGCGT
>NZ_JBEZUT010000084.1:0-27909 GCF_040636595.1 Kitasatospora sp. NPDC036755 | reverse complement strand
GCGACCATCGCACCACCGGCCGGCAACGCCTGCATCAGACGACCACGCGCCGCCACCAACCGCGCCGCATCCGCCAGCGAGAACACCCCCGCCACATGCGCCGCCGCCAGCTCACCCACCGAGTGCCCGGCCACGAAATCAGCCCCGACACCCCAGGACTCGACCAGACGGAACAGCGCCACCTCGAACGCGAACAGACCCGGCTGCGCCACCCCCGTCGCCTCCACCGCGGAGGCGTCCCCGCCCCAGACCACCTCCCGCAGCGGCACCTCCAGGTGCGGATCCAGCTCCGCGCACACCTCGTCGAAAGCCTTCGCGAACACCGGGAACGCCTCGTACAACCCCCGGCCCATTCCGAGCCGCTGACTGCCCTGACCGGTGAACAGCACCCCGACCCGGCCGTGAGTCCCGTCGTCCAGGACGCCCAGGACGACGCCGGCCGGCTCCTCGCCCGCGGACAGCAGTGCGAGCTCCGCGAGGGCCTCACCGCGGCCGCCCGCCAGGATCACGGCGCGGTGGTCCATCGCGGCCCTGGTCGTGGCCAGCGAGAACCCGACGTCCACCGGGTCCAGTTCCGCATCGCCCTCCAGCAGCGTGTGAAGCCGGTCGGCCTGCCCCCGCAGCCCGCCCTCCGAGCGCGCCGACAGCACCCACGGCACCACCGGCAGGGCGCCCGTGTCCCGGGCGTCCGACGGGGTGTCAACGTCCGGTGCCTCTTCCAGTACGACGTGTGCGTTGGTCCCGCTGATGCCGAAGGAGGAGACGGCGGCGCGGCGCGGCCGTCCCTCGACCGCCGGCCATTCCCGTGCCTCGGTCAGCAACTCCACCGCACCGGCCGACCAGTCCACCTTCGGCGACGGCTCGTCCACGTGCAGCGTCTTCGGCATCACCCCGTGCCGCATCGCCAGCACCATCTTGATCACACCCGCCACACCCGCCGACGCCTGCGCATGACCGATGTTCGACTTCAACGACCCCAGCCACAAAGGCCGTTCGGCCTGCCGGCCCTGCCCGTACGTCGCCAGCAACGCCTGCGCCTCGATCGGATCACCCAGCGCCGTCCCCGTACCGTGCGCCTCCACCACATCCACATCCGCCGACGCCAACCGCGCCGACGCCAGCGCCTGCCGAATCACCCGCTGCTGCGACGGACCGTTCGGCGCCGTCAACCCGTTCGACGCACCGTCCTGATTCACCGCGCTGCCCCGCACCACCGCCAGCACCCGGTGCCCACGCCGACGCGCCTCCGACAACCGCTCCAACAGCACCACCGCCACACCCTCGGCCCACGCCGTCCCATCGGCCGACGCCGCGAACGCCTTGGCCCGGCCGTCCGGCGCCAGACCGCGCTGGCGGGAGAACTCCACGAAGGAGCCGGGCAGTGACATCACGGCCACGCCTCCGGCGAGCGCGACCGTGGTCTCGCCCTGGCGTAGCGACTGCACGGCGAGGTGCAGGGCCACCAGCGAAGAGGAGCACGCCGTGTCCACCGTCACCGCAGGGCCCTCGAGACCCAGCGTGTACGACACCCGGCCCGAGACGACGCTGCCGGCCGTCCCGGTGCCCAGGTAGCCCTCGATGCCCTCGGGCAGCCGCTCCACCTTGGACGCGTAGTCGTGGTACATGACGCCGGAGTAGACGCCGACCTTGCTGCCGTGCAGCGCGGTGGGGTCGATGCCCGCCCGCTCGAAGACCTCCCACGAGGTCTCCAGCAGCAGCCGCTGCTGCGGGTCCATCGCCAGCGCCTCGCGCGGCGAGATCCCGAAGAACCCCGCGTCGAACCCGGCCGCGTCGTCCAGGAAGCCGCCGTCGCGCGCGTAGGAGGTGCCGGCCCGGTCCGGGTCAGGGTCGAACAGCGCCTCCAGGTCCCAGCCGCGGTCGTCCGGGAACCCGGAGATCGCGTCCCGCTCCTCCACCAGAAGCCGCCACAGCTCCTCCGGCGAGGACACCCCGCCCGGCAGCCGGCACGCCATCCCGACGATCGCGATCGGCTCGTCGAAGCGGGCGTCCGGCGCGCTCTGCGCGGCGTCGTCCTCGCTGTCCGGGGCGCCGCCCAGGAGCTCGCCGAGCACCAGCCGGGCCACGGCGCCGGGGGTGGGGTGGTCGAAGGCCAGGGTGGCGGGCAGCCGCAGGCCGGTGGCCTCGGTCAGCCGGTTGCGCAGGCCCACCGCCGTGACGGAGGTGAACCCGAGTTCCTTGAAGGCCCGGTCGACGCCGATCGTGCCGGTGCCGTCGAGGTCCAGCACGCGCGCGGCCTCGGTCCGGACGATCTCCAGCAGGGTCCGGAAGCGCTCGGCCTCGGCGAGCGGGGCCAGCCGGTCGCGCAGTTCGTCCGCCCGTCCCGCGTCGGCGGCGCTGGTGCCGGGGGCCTGCTCGATGAGTCCCTCCAGCAGCGCGGGGACCTCGTCCTCGCCGCCGACCAGGGCGGTGTCGAGCTTCATCGCGACCAGGGCGGGCTCGTCGACCATGACCGCCGCGTCGAACATGGCGAGACCGCCCTGCTCGGTGAGCTCGCCGACGCCGGGTGAAGCGGTCCACTCGGTGTGCGGGCCGACCGCCCACGGGCCGTAGGCGACGGCGAGGGCCGGCAGGCCGTGGCTGCGGCGGTGCCGGGCCAGCGCGTCGAGGAAGGCCGCCCAGGCGGCGCGGTCGCCCTCGCCCTTCGCGCCGAACGTGCCGACGGCGGAGGAGAGCAGCACGAACGAGCCCAACTCGCCGCCCCTGGTGAGCTCGTGGAGGTTCAGGACGCCGCTCAGGGCGTGCCGGAGCCGGTCGTCGCCGACGGCGTCCCGGTCGCTGCGGGCGTGCACGACGGCGGTGAGCGGGCGCCGGGCCTCGACGGGCAGCTGCGCCAGCCGCTCGACGGCGCTCCGGTCGGCCAGGTCGCAGGCGACCAGCTGCACGTCGGCGTCCAGTTCGGCGAGTTCGGCGGCCAGTTCGGCGGCGGCCGGGTCGGCGTGGCCGCCCGGGCTGACCAGCAGCAGGTGCCGGGCGCCCCAGCCGGCGACGAGGTGGAGCGCCACCGACCGGCCGGCCGCGCTGTCGGCGCCGGTCACCAGCACGGTGCGCTGCGGGTCGAGCAGCGGGCGTTCGGCCCGGTCGGCGGCGGACAGGACCCGGGCGAGCCTCGGCCGCATCGCGACGCCGGCCCGGACCGCGATCTGCCCCTCGCCGGAGGCCAGGGCGCCGAGCAGCGCGCGGACGCTCGGACGGTCGTCGCCGTCGAGGTCGGCCAGGCGCAGCCGCTCGGCGCCGTACTCGGCCTGGAGGCTGCGGACGAGGCCCCACAGGGCGGCGTGCCGGAGGTCGGGCCGGGCGTCGTCGGCGCCGGTGACCACGCCGCGGCGGGTCAGGACGACGAGGCGGGTCCGGGCCAGGCGGTCGTCGGCCAGCAGTTCCCGCAGGGTGCCGGCGAGGGCGGACACCGCGTCGGACACGGCGTCGGACAGGGCGGTGCCGGTGCCGTCGGCCTCGGGGGCGGTCAGCAGGAGGACCGCCGGGGCCGGGGTGTCGGCGGCGAGGGCCGTCCGGGCGTCCGCGAGTGCGCCGAGGTCCTCGACGTCGAGGCCGGCCGCGCGCAGGCCGGCGGCCGCGGCGGACCGCTCGCCGGCCCCTGCCAGCGCCCAACTCCCGCTCGGGGCGGGTTCGGTGGCGGCGGTGAGGGAGCCGAAGGGGACCCAGTCGAGGCGCTGCAGGGCGTCGAAGTGGCTGCCGCTCGCGGCGCGCAGGCGCGCGGGCTGGTCCAGCAGCACATGGCGGGTGATCTTGCCGGACTGGGTGCGGGGGATCCGGCCGATCTCGTAGAGCTCCTCGGGCACCTTGAAGTAGGAGAGGCGTTCCCGGCAGGCGGTGAACAGGGCGTCCGGGTCGAGGCCTTCGGGGCCGGCCACCAGGAACGCGACCGGCACCTCCCCGAGGACGGGGTGCGGCTTGCCGACCACGGCGACGTCCAGCACGCCGGGGACGGTGCGCAGGGCCTCCTCGACCTCGCCGGGGTGGATGTTCTCGCCGCCCCGGATGATCAGTTCCTTGATCCGTCCGGTGACGGTGAAGTAGCCCTCCTCGTTCCGCTTGGCGAGGTCCCCGGTGCGGTACCAGCCGTCCCGCATGGCCTGGGCGGTGGCCTCGGGCTGGTTGTGGTAGCCGACCATCACGCTCGGGCCCTTGACCCAGACCTCGCCCTCCTCCTCGATGCCGACGTCGAGTTCGCTCGTCGGGTCGACCAGCCGGACGCCGAGGCCCGGCACCGGCAGGCCGCAGGAGCCCTCGACCCGGGCGCCGGTGGGCCAGTTGATCGTGATGGAGCCGCAGGTCTCGGTGCTGCCGTAGGCGTCCAGCAGCGGGGCGTCGAAGAGTGCCTCGAACGACCGGCGCAGGGCGGCGGTGGTGATGGCTCCGCCGACCAGGCACATCCGCAGGTCCGGCGCGCGGAAGCCCTTCTCGCGGGCGGCCTGGACCAGGTAGTGGTACATGGTCGGCACACCGGCGAGGAAGGTCGAGGACTCCTCGTCCAGGGCGCGCAGCACCTCGTCGGCGGAGAACCCGTCGACGATCCTGGCGGTGGCGCCGACGGCCGTCACGGACAGCACGCAGGCGATGTGCGAGAGGCTGTGGAAGAGCGGCAGCGGCCACAGCACGCGGTCCTCGGCGGTGAGCCCGGGCACCGGAACGTAGCAGGCCGCGACCGACCACAGGCCGTTGCGCTGGGTGGAGAGAACTCCCTTGGGGCGCCCGGTGGTTCCGGAGGTGTAGAGCATCCAGGCCAGGTCGTCGAGGTCCAGGTCGTCCCGGGCCGGGGAGGCCGGTTCGGTGGTCGCGAGCGCGGCGTAGGACTGGGCGCCCACCGGCACCCGGCCGTCGTCGGCGACGATCACGGTGCGCAGCTGCCGGCCCTCGTCGAGCAGACGGCGCAGCTGCTCCGCGTGGGCCGAGTCGGTGATGACGACCCGGGCACCGCTGTCGTCGAGGATGTGGGCCAGTTCGGCGTCGGTGGAGCGGGGGTTGACGGGCACCCCGATCCCCGCGGCGCGCAGGACGGCGAAGTAGCTCTCGATCATCTCGACCCGGTTGCCGAGCAGGATGGCGGCGCGGTCCCCGGGCTGGAGCCTCAGGTCGGCCAGGTGGCCGGCCAGCCGGCGGGTGCGGCCCTCGAGTTCGGCGTAGCTCACGCTGCGCCGGGCATCCTTGAAGGCGACCTTGTCGCCCATGCGATCCGCGTGCGCCTTCAACAGTTCGGGCAGCGGTCGGATCAGCTCGGTACGCAGCATTTCCTCTAAACCCCTCGGTCGGACCACGGCATACTTCCGCCAGGGGAAGTCTTGTGGAGCGGGCGTCCGTCCGACCCCCTGACAACCCCCCTATGGGGTCCCTAACCCGGCCGGGCCGGTCCCGGTTTTCGCTCTCCGCCGGGAAAGGCCGGTCCCTCTCCCCTAGCCTCGTCCGCAGAGCGTTCGCGGAGGACTACGAGGGGACTTGGGAATGTCACGGATCTGGTTCTTCTGCCATCTGCCCGGCGCGGATCCGCGGGCCGCGGAGGGTGTTTCCGAGTCGTACGCGGCGATTCCGGCACTGGTGGACGAAGTGCGGCGGAAGGACCCGGGGGCCCGGTGGTTCTTCCACCGGCCGGCGGACGGCGACCGGTGGGGCGGGGGCCTGTGGTTCCACGCCGAGGAGGCCGCGCTGGAGGCCGTGTCGGGGGCCGTCCCGGAGGCTGCCCCGGTCCGGTCCGGGGACGCGGCCGGGCCCGTCGGGGCCGGGCTCCACCGGGAGTCCGGCGAGCGGCCCGAGCCGCCCCGGCCGGCGTTCGACGGGGTGCACCTCGACGACGAACTCGCTTTTCGTTCCGGCGAGTTGGCGCTGGAGACGCTGCGCCACGGCCCGCTGGACGAGGAGCGGCAGCTGGGCTTCGCCGTCCTGCACCTGGGCCGGCTGGTCGAGCTGCTCCCGGAGTCCGAGCGGCCGGCGTTCCTCTTCCTGTACTGGCAGGAGCGGGTCGGCCGGCTCTCCCGCGAGGAGCGGCTCCGTGCGGCGGAGCGGGCCGACGTCCACGGCGCCGCGCTCGCCGCGGCGGCCACGCCCGAGGGGTTCGGGAATTTCCGGTCGGGCGAACTCGCCGGCACCGCGCTGCGGAATTACCTGGACGCCGCCCGATCGGCCGTCGAGGCCCCGGCCCGGCCCGATGCCCCGGCGAACTACCTGCTGTTCGGCCATGCCCGGCACACGCACGAGCGGATGGGAATTCCGGCCTCGACGGACGCCCTCGCGGCGCGGGCCCTGCGGACGGCACTGCGCATCTCCCCGGTCACCGCCAGGGAACTCCAGCCCGTATAAGTGAATTGATGCAGGATCAGCCTTTCGCGGATACCGGTCTCCGGGCGAGAATGGACGTCCGAACCCATTTTCCAGGAGCAGAGAAACCGTGATCACACTTGAAGGCAAGACGGCTCTGGTGACCGGTGCCGCGCGCGGCCAGGGCGAGGCCGCCGCGCGGCTCTTCGTCCGGCTGGGCGCCCGGGTCGTCCTCGCCGACGTCCTCGACGAGGCCGGCGAGAAGGTGGCGGCCGAGCTCGGCGAGAACGCCCGCTACGTCCACCTCGACGTGACCGACGAGGAGCAGTGGGCCGCCGCCGCGGAGACGGCCGTCTCCGCGTTCGGCGGTCTCGACGTCCTCGTGAACAACGCCGGGGTGTTCCGTTCCCAGCGGATCGAGGACGAGAGCAAGGACGCGTTCGTCCGGACCCTCCAGGTCAACCTGGTCGGCCCGTTCCTCGGCATCCAGGCCGTCACCGGGCCGATGCGCCGGGCCGGCGGCGGATCGATCGTCAACGTCTCGTCGGTCTCCGGGCTGAAGGGCGTCGGCGGGTCCGCCAGTTACGGGTCTTCCAAGTGGGGCCTGCGGGGTCTGAGCAAGACGGCCGCGCTGGAGCTCGGTGAGTTCGGCATCCGGGTCAACTCCATCCACCCGGGCATCATCGCCACTCCGATGAACGAGGGGATGGCCCCGCCGGTGGGTGCCGGCAACCACCCGGGGGTGGCGCTGCGCCGGGTCGGGCTGCCGCAGGACGTGGTGGGGCTGGTGGCCTTCCTGGCCTCGGACGCCTCGGTCTACCTCACCGGCGCGGAGATAGCGATCGACGGCGGATTCTCGGCCGGGCCGACCCCGCCGGTCAGCACGCCCTCGGCGTGACGCCGGCGTGACGGCCGCATGACGGTCCGGGCGCCGGACACCCTCGGTGTCCGGCGCCCGGTCGCGTTCGCGGGTCGGACGGCTCAGCCGCCGACGCTCCGCCCGTGGTGGAACACGTCCTCGGGGTCGTACTTGGCCTTGGCGTCGAGCAGTCGCGGGTAGTTGTCGCCGTAGTACGCCCGCTGCCAGTCGCGCAGCGCCGGGTCGGGGAAGTTGACGTAGGCGCCGCCGGTGGCCTGCGGGGCGAGGGCCTCGAAGCCCCGGTCGACCCAGGCCGTCATGGCCCGCTCGGCCTCCGGCTGCGGGACCGCGTCGGGGACGAGGGTGCAGTAGCCGGCGATGAACGGCGCGCCGCGGTGCGGGTAGGCGGTCTCGGCCGGGCCGAGGTCGTCGGCGGCGCCGCCGAGCGCGATGATCCACAGGTAGCGGGTGTGCTCGGCGTGCCGGTCCGCGGAGAAGTCGGCGAGCACGCGGTCGAGCGCCGGGCCGTCGAGCGGCCGGGCCAGGTACTGGTGCCGCTCCCGCTGGAAGCCGATCCGCTCGACCTTGGCCGCCTCGCTTCCGCCGACCCGGTGGAGCTCCTCGACCGTCAGCTCGCCGAGGCCGTACACCCGGAACATCACCTCGTCGTACGGGAGTTCCGCCGCGTCCCGCACCTCGGGCACGGCGCCGGTGGCGGCGACGAACTCGTCCAGCGCGGCCTCCAGCTGGTCGAGCGAGCCCCAGCAGACGCCGGAGACCTGCACGATCGGCACCGCGTCGGGGCCGGCGTCCGGCATCACGACCAGCACCGAGGAGCCGATCTCCCGCGCGGCGCCGGCGATCCACTCCTGCCAGGCGGCGAGCACCCGGTGGGTGTCGTCCCAGGACCAGATCGTGGTGAAGTGGACCGCGGAGGAGACCGGGATCGACCGGACCTCGAAGTCGACCACGATGCCGAAGTTGCCGCCGCCACCGCCCCGCAGCGCCCAGAAGAGCTCCGGCTCCTCGGTCTCGGAGGCCCGGACGATCCGGCCGTCGGCGAGCACCACGGTGGCCGCCACCAGGCGGTCGCTCGCGAGGCCGAACTTCCGCGTCTGGTGGCCGATCCCGCCGCCCAGGAGGTAGCCGGCGGCGGCCACCGTCGGGAAGGTGCCGGTCACGATCTGCTCGCCCGACCCCTTGAGGGCGGCGAGCGCGTCCACCGACAGCAGCCCGGGGCCGAACCGGACGGTTCCGCCCAGCGGCTCGGCGTGGGCGATCCGGGAGAGGTCGACGACCAGCCCGGCACCGGTGGACCAGCCGGCCAGGCTGTGCCCGCCGCTGCGGGGGTGCACCGGCACCCCGTGCTCCGCCGCGAAGCGGACGCAGGCGCTGACGTCCTCGGGGGTCTCGCAGTAGGCGACGGCCCGCGGCCGCGCGGAATCGAACTCGGCCACGTGCAGCTGCTTGGCCAGGTCGTACTCGGGGTCGGACGGCAGGACGACGTCACCCCGGAGAAGTGGGCGCAGCGCCGACCAATCGGCTTCGGCCGCCGCTGTGTTCGGCGTGGAGGCGTCGTTCGCCCGGAGCCCGGACTGCCCGCTGGTCATCAACCATCCTCGACTCGTCAGTTGTTCCTGGTGGGACACGGTGAGCCTAGGCAGCCGGGGAACACCCGACACACCCCTAACTCCCCCCTCAGTGCGGCCCGTTCGCCCTGGTCGCCGCACCGGCCCGGGCCCGGGTCGGGCCCGGGTCGGGACAGCGCGACGCCCCTGCCACGCCGACGGGGGTGCGGCGGGCAGGGGCGGGATCGGGGGCCGACCGGACGGCGGTCCGGTCGTGCGCGCCTCAGGCCGAGGCGGTGTCCTTCGCCGGCTGGGCCGAGACGGCCGGCGCGGCCTGCGGCTTCGGCGGCGTGCGCAGCACCGTCACCGCGACCACCGCGGCGCCGAGCACGAAGCACGCGGCGACCCGGAAGGCCAGCTGGTAGCCGCTGGTGTAGGCGGTCCCGGAGGCGGTGCCGTCGGCGATCAGGTTCTTGGCGTGCGAGGCGGCCAGCGTGCTGAGGATCGCCAGGCCGAGGGCGGCGCCGACCTGCTGCATGGTGTTGAACATGCCCGAGGCGAGGCCGGAGTCCTTCGGGGTCGCCCCCGACATGGCCAGGCCGGCCAGCGACGGCATCGCCATGCCGAACCCGATGCCGAGCGGCAGGGTGGCGGGGAAGACGTCGGTGAAGTAGGCGCCGTTTGCCGAGACCTGGCCCATGGCGCCGAGGCCGATCACGATCAGCACCAGCGCGGCCAGCAGGACGGTCTTGGCGCCGAACCGCGCGATCAGGCGGGGCGAGAGGAACAGCGACATCAGGCCGATCAGGATCGACACCGGCACCACGCCGAAGCCGGTCTGCACCTGGTCGAAGCCGAGCACGTTCTGCATGTAGAGCACGGCGAGGAACTGGAAGCTGAACATGCCGGAGATCATCAGGGTGTGGGTGCCCAGCGCGCCCGAGACGTTGCGCAGCCGGAACATCCGCGGCGGCAGCAGCGGGGCCTCGGCCTTCAGCTGGCGGACGACGAAGGCGATGATCAGTGCGATCGAGCCGAGGCCGAAGCCGAGGGTGTGGCTGGAGCCCCAGCCGTAGTCCGCCGTCTCGACGATCGTGTAGACGGCGCCCATCAGGGCGGCGGTGATCAGCACCGCGCCGACCACATCGGTGCTCTTGCCGAGGCCGGTGCCGCGCTCCGCGCTGAGCTTGCGGGCGGCCATGAGGACGGCCACCACGCCGATCGGCACGTTCACGAAGAAGATCCAGTGCCAGCTGATGGCCTGGGTCAGCACACCGCCCGCGAGCAGGCCGATGGTGCCGCCGGCGGACTGGACGAAGCTGTAGACGCCGATCGCCTTGGCCCGCTCCTTGGGCTCGGTGAACATCGTCACGATCATGGCGAGGGTGACCGAGGAGGTCACCGCGCCGCCCACGCCCTGGACGAACCGCGAGACCAGCAGCATGCCGGGGCTCTGCGCCAGGCCGCACAGCAGCGAGGCCGCGGTGAAGACGGTCAGGCCGGTGGTGAAGACCCGCTTGCGGCCGATGAGGTCGCCGAAGCGGCCGGAGAGGAGCAGCAGACCGCCGAAGGGGATCAGGTACGCGTTCACCACCCAGGCCAGGCTCGACTGGCTGAAGCCGAGATCCGACTGGATGGACGGCAGCGCCACGTTCACGATCGTGCCGTCAAGGATCACCATCAGCTGACCCGCACACAGGATGGCCATCGCCAACCACCGTGACGTCGGCCGGCCCGGTGACACAACCTCAGGCGACATGCCTGCTCACCTCTCTTTAGTGCACTTCTTGTAACAGTTCCCATGATGTGTGACCATGGCCGTGGGCGGAAGGAGGCACATTAATGTCCCGTAGTCACACCGGTGTGACGGCCGAGCAGGGCAGCGTCGCCTGCACGGTCAGCGAGGTCATCGACCGCGTGGCCGGCAAGTGGAGCATCGGCATCCTGGTCGCCGCGGCCGAAGGCCCGGTCAGGTTCAGCGAGTTGGAGCGCCGGATCACCGGCATCAGCCGCCGCATGCTGACCCTGAACCTGCGCAAGCTGGAACGGGAGGGCCTGCTGGTCCGCACCGTCTACCCGACCGTTCCGCCGCGCGTCGAGTACACCTGCACCGAGATGGCCCTGGAGCTCCACGAGAGCCTCACCGCCCTGGTCAGCTGGGCCAAGCGGCACGGCCCGGACATCGCCCGGGCGCACAGCGAGTACGACGCCGCGCACGGGGCCGGCCAGGAGGCCGACACCCGGGCCGTGGCGGCCGCCTGACGCACCCGCCCCGGGGCCTGGCCGCGGCGTCGCCGCCCGGTCGGGCCCGGCGGCGCGGCACGTCGGGTCAGCTCCGGCGGCGCAGCACGTCGGCGACGACGGCGTCGTAGTCCTCGGCCTTCACCAGGACGCGGAACTGCTCCCGGCCGCCGTCCACGGTCAGGCAGCGCCGGCCGACCAGCATGATCTGCCCGGTCTCGGTGGCGCGGGAGCGGATCACGGTGGTGTTGGAGACCAGCTCCCCCGCCCAGTTCCACTCGGGGTTGACCGCCTCGGGCTGCGCGGGGTCGCGCTTCCAGTCCGCCAGGCTGCGCGGCTGCAGCTTGAAGCGGTACACGGCCTGCGCCTCGGAGTCCGCGGCCTGACGCCGGAGCACGTGGTACTCCGGCTCCTCCTCGTGCGCCACCACCCGGTAGACGCAGCCGTACTGCTCCTGCGGCTCGTCGGCGACCCGCACCGGCTCGATGAACGAGGGGCCGGCGAAGCCGACGTCGGCCAGCCAGACCTCGCCGTCGATCCGCACCCCGGTGAAGAGGTGCTCCAGGTCGGGGCCGAAGCCGCCGTCCGGGCCGCGCACGCCGGCCGCCAGGATGTCCACCTCGTAGCCCAGGTCGATCAGCAGCCGGCGGAACAGGCCGCTGAGCTCGAAGCAGGTGCCGCCGCCCCCGCCCAGGATCAGACCGTCGAAGGCCTCGTCGATGTCGACCTCGACGTAGTCCCAGATGTAGTCGCCGCGCTCGGCGTTGACCGAGTTGTCGAACGGCACCGTCATCAGGTGCTTCTTGTGCAGGCTGCGCAGCGTCTCGACGGTGGGCTCGACCGGGCCGGTGTGGCCCAGGTGCGCCAGGTAGGCGTCGATGTCGTACATGGGGGCACTTCCTCGCTTCTCGACGGAGTCCATACGTCCCCAGGAAGTCTCCGGGCGCACGGCCCCGGACGATCCCCTGACCGCCCCCCTATGTGCTCCCTATCCCGCCGCCGCCCACCCCTCGGTTTTCCGGCCGCGCGGGCCCCGGGCGGCCGGGCCCGCCTAGCCTCGCGGAGGAAGGTTGACCACACTTGAGGGGGCCTGGAAGCCATGCCGGAAACCACCGCACCGCACCGGCGGATCGACGTCGACCTCGGGGACCGCTCGTACGCGGTACGGGTCGGCGCCGGGGTACGTCACCTGCTGCCGGAGGTCGTCGCCGAGATCGGAGCGCGCAAGGCGGTCGTGGTCTCGGCCCGGCCGCGGGAGTGGACGCCCGACCCCGGCGTCCCCGCGCTGAGGCTGCCGGCCAGGGACGGCGAGGTGGACAAGACGCTGGCCACGGTCGGCGAACTCTGCCGCGCCTTCGCCGAGTTCGGGCTCACCAGGAACGACGTGGTGGTCTCCTGCGGCGGCGGCACCACCACCGACACCGTCGGGCTGGCGGCCGCGCTGTTCCACCGCGGGGTGCCGGTCGTCCACCTGCCGACCTCACTGCTGGCCCAGGTCGACGCGAGCATCGGCGGGAAGACCGCCGTGAACCTGCCGGAGGGCAAGAACCTGGTCGGCGCGTACTGGCAGCCCCGGGCCGTGCTCTGCGACACCGACTACCTGGACACCCTGCCGACCAGGGAGTGGACCAACGGGTACGGGGAGCTGGCCCGCTGCCACTTCATCGGGGTCGACGGCATCCACCGCCTGCCGCTGCCGGAGCAGATCACCGCGAGCGTGGCGCGCAAGGCCGAGATCGTCATGGCCGACGAGCGCGACTCCGGCCTGCGCCACCTGCTGAACTACGGCCACACCCTGGGCCACGCCCTGGAGCTGGCCACCGACTTCACGCTGCGGCACGGCGAGGCCGTCGCCGTCGGCACGGTCTTCGCCGGGCGGCTGGCCGGCGCGCTGGGCCGGATCGACGGGGCCCGGGCGGCCGAGCACCTCTCCGTGGTGTCCGGCTACGGGCTGCCGACCGCGCTGCCGGAGGGCGTGGACACCGCCCGGCTGATCGCCCTGATGCGGCTGGACAAGAAGGCGACCACCGGGCTCTCCTTCGTGCTGGACGGCCCGCGGGGCGCCGAGCTGGTGGCCGACGTGCCGGAGTCCGTGGTCGCTGACTGCCTCGCCGGGATGCCGCGCGGCTGACCTCCGCACACGGCGGTGGCCCGGGAGCCGAAACCGGCTCCCGGGCCACCGCCGTGACCGTCCGTCGTACGGCCGCACCGCGTCAGGCGGTCGGCGCCAGGGCGAGCAGGTCGAGCAGGTCGGCCGGCTCGCGCAGCACGGCGTCCGGGCCGGCCGCGACCAGCTCGGCCTCGTCCACCCCGGCCCACACGGCGGCCACCGCGCCCACGCCCGCGCCGCGCGCGCTGGCCAGGTCGGTCACCGCGTCGCCGATCATCATCGCGGAGCGGGGCTCCACGTCCAGCAGCTCCAGCGCGCGCAGCACGATGTCGGGCGCCGGCTTGGCCCGGGCCACCTCGTCCGAGCCGATGACGTGGTCGAAGAAGGGCAGCAGCCCCAGCTGGTCGAGGAGCGAGCGGGCCCGCCGGCCGGCCTTGCCGGTGGCGACGGCCAGCACGAACCCCTGCTCGCGCAGGGAGCGCAGGAGCTCGGGGATCCCGTCGAAGACCGGCACCTCGTGGGCGAGCCGGTAACTCTCCCGGACGAAGGGCTCCTCCATCTCCAGGGGCAGCCCCATGATCCGCATGATGTCGGGGAAATATCGGCCCTGGTGCTTGTTGTACTCCTCGAAGGGCGCCCGGCCCTCACCGACCACCTCGGCGTAGGCGACCGTGAACGCCCGCCGCATCACCTCGAAGCTGTCGACCAGCACGCCGTCGAGGTCGAAGATCACTGCCTGTTTCACTGGGAACTCCGCGTGGTCGCAAGGGAAGGGACGGGCCGGGCCGACGCGTAGAGCCGCTCGATGACCCCGATGGTGTCGCGCACCTCGGCCACCGTCCGGCCCCTCGCGCCCGGGTCGGCGAGCAGCCCGGGCAGCTCGTCGATCTGCCGCAGGTACTCGGCCCCGATCGGCTCGTCGGCCACCGGGACCTCCGTGGTGACGCCGTCCCGGGTGAGGGTCAGCACCGAACCGCCGGCGCGGTTGGGGCTGAACCCGAAGGTGCAGCGCAGCTGCGCGGTGCCGGCGCTGCCCTCCAGCCGGATCGTGGTGGTGTCGAGCGCCTCGTGCGAGGCCCAGCTGGCGCGGATCGCCACCGAGACTCCGTCCTCCGTGACGAGGAAGCCCCGGGCGGTGTCCTCCACGTTCCCGGCGGCGCCGCCGGACTGCTCGTCCTCGCGCCAGGCGGCCCGGGCGGCTCCGTCGTTGACGAAGTCGTCCGACACCGTGCCGACGACCTGGCGGAACGCGGTCGACCCGAGCATCGGGGTGACGGCGTCGATCAGGTGCCAGCCGAGGTCGACCATGGCGCCTCCCCCGGCGAACCGGCGCTGGGTGAACCAGCCGCCCGCCTTGGGGACACCGCGGGCCCGGACCCAGGAGACCTCGACGTGCCGCAGCCGGCCGAGGTCGGCGGCCAGCGCGCCCAGCGCTCGGACGTCGGCCCGGTAGCGGGACGCGCTCCCGGCCAGCAGCACGGCCCCGCCGGCGAGTTCGGCCTCGGCCAGCTCCTCGGCCTGGGCGGAGTCGAGGCAGACCGGCTTCTCCACGAAGACCGGGACGCCGTTGCGCAGCAGCCGGCAGGCGATGGCGCTGTGCAGGTGGTTGGGGACCGCGACGACGGCGAGGTCGACGTCCTGCGGGCCGAGCCCGTCGATGTCGGCCAGCAGCCCGGGCGGTTCGCCGCCCGGTCCGTGGCCCGGCTCCCGCTCCTGCTCCCACTGCTCCGCCAGCGCGGCCCGGGCATCGGGCGACGGGTCGACGGCGGCGACCACCCGGTAGCCGGGGTGGCGGCGGAGCCGGGGCAGCCAGATCGAGGTGGCCGCCCAGCCGAGCCCCACCACGGCGGTCCGTACCGGGCCCGCCGCGCGGTGCCCGGGCGTCGTGGTGCCGCTGCTCACGCGGCGGCCAGCGCGTCGGCGACGGTGCGGGCGATGAAGTGCATCTGCTCCTCGGTGCCGAGCAGCGTGCGGTGGTGCAGCCAGATGCAGTCGTTGTTGATCGCCTCGGTGTTGGGGCAGCGCTGCGCGAGGGACTCGACCGTCTCCTGCGGGGCGCCGGTCTCCCAGAAGCCCTCCGAGCGGTAGATGGCGCGGAAGGCGATGAAGGCCGGCAGGCCGCGCGCGATCAGGTCGTCGACGAGGGCGTTGCGCTTCTCCTCGGTGATCCCGGGGATCCGGAACATCGCCATGTAGTGCGGGTTGCGGTCGCAGCGCTCGTCGCGGCCCTGCGGCACGACCCCCGGGATCTCGGCGAGCAGCGAGGCGAGCAGCGGAGCGCGCTGCTCGCGGACGGCGATCTGCTCGTCGAGGCGCGACAGCTGGGCGCGCAGGACGCTCGCCGAGAACTCGTTGAGCCGGAAGTTGGAGCCGGAGGTCTGGTGGAAGTACCGGCGGTCGGTGGCCGGCCGGCCGCAGCTGTGCCGCAGGAACCCGAGCTCGTACGACTCCTGGTCGGGGAAGGTCACCGCGCCGCCCTCGCCGGCGGTCATCAGCTTGCCGTTCTGGAAGCTGAAGGCCGCGATCGAGCCGAGCTCGCCGACCTTCCTGCCGCGCCACTGGGCACCGTGGGCGTGGGCGGCGTCGTGGACCAGCGGGACCCCGGTGGCCTGGGAGATCTTCTCCAGGGCGTCCATGTCGGCCAGGTGGCCGGCCATGTGCACCGGCATGATCGCCTTGGTGCGCGGGGTGATGGCCGCCTCGACGGCCTGCGGGTCGATGCAGTACGTCACCGGGTCGACGTCGACGGGCACGGCGACGGCACCGAGCCGCTGGGCGGCCTGCGAGGAGGAGATGAAGGTGAAGGCCGGCACGATGACCTCGGTGCCGGGGCCGACGCCGACGATCTGGAGCGCGAGCTCCAGCGCGTGGGTGCCGTTGGTGACGGCCAGCGCGTGCGGGGCGCCGTGGTACTCGGCGAACTCGCGCTCGAACGAGTTGACCTCGTTACCGCCCATCCGCCACCACTGGCCCTGCTCCAGCGCCCGGATCAGCCCCTCCCGCTCCCGGTCGTCGAACTGGGGCCACTTCGGGAAATCCGACAGCGCCGCACTCTCATTCATGGGGTCTCCCTGTTTGCGCCGAGAATGAACGCGGGCCACAGGCATTCGAGGTGGTCACGAATACGCCCGCCGTTCCGCCGAAACGCTACCCACTCGACGCCGCCGATCCCACCCCCTGGCACTCCCCCTATACGCCCCCTCAGTCGTTTCCGATCGGCTCCCGATTTCCTCGGCCGGAGTCCCGTCTTGCTATAACAGCAATGGCCGTGCGGTGTCCCGGCCTCCATAAATCCGCCAGCTGACGCGAGGTGAAACATGAGCACGGTGCTGCTTCTGAACGGTCCCAATCTGGGCATCCTCGGCCGGCGCGAACCCGAGGTGTACGGGACCACCACGCTGGCGGAGATCGAGGAGTGGGTCGCCGAGGAGGTCGCGGACCAGGGCTGGAAGGTCCGCGCCGTGCAGAGCGACTGCGAGGGCGAGCTGATCCGCGCGATCCAGGACGGCTACGACGACACCGTCGGCGCCCTGGTCAATCCCGGTGCGCTGATGATCGCCGGCTGGAGTCTGCGGGACGCGCTCGCCAACTACCCCAATCCGTGGATCGAGGTGCACCTGTCCAACGTCTGGGCCCGGGAGAGCTTCCGCCACGACTCGGTCATCGCCCCGCTCGCCAGCGGCGTGATCGTGGGCCTCGGCGCCCTGGGCTACCGGCTGGGCGCCCGCGCCCTGACCTCCGTCGTCAATGGCGGTGCGCGGCGGTGACCGCGGCGAGGAGCGGAGCGGGCGCCGACGCGCCCGCCGCCGACCGCGGCACCTGGCTGCGCCGCTTCGACGGCACCCGCGACGGGGGCGTCCGGGTGGCCGTCCTGCCGCACGCCGGCGGCTCGGCCAGCGGCTACCGCGCGCTCTCGGCGGCGCTGTCCGTCGACTTCGAGGTGGTCTGCGTCCAGTACCCGGGCCGTCAGGACCGCTACCGGGAGCAGCCGGTGAGCGACCTGCGGGAGCTCGCCTCGCAGGTCGCCGCCGTGCTGCGGCACGAGGACGACCGGCCGCTGGCGCTGTTCGGGCACAGCATGGGGGCGACGCTCGGCTTCGAGGTCGCGCGCCTGCTGGAGCGGGACGGCGTCCCGCCGGTGGCGCTGTTCGCCTCCGCCCGGCGCGCGCCGGGCCGGCCCCTGCCGGAGCGGGTGCACCAGCGGGACGACGCCGGCCTGCTGGCCGAGATGTCGGCGCTGGGCGGCACGGACGAGCGTGTCCTGGCCGAGCCCGAGCTGCTCCGGCTCTACCTGCCGGTCGTCCGGGCCGACTACCGGGCCATCGAGACCTACCGGTGCCCCGAGGGTGCCGTGGTCGGCTGCCCGATCACGGCCCTGGTCGGGGACGCCGACCCCCGGGTGCCGGTCGAGGTCGCCCGGGCCTGGCAGCAGCACACCACGGCCGGCTTCGACTTCCGGGTCTTCCCCGGCGGGCACTTCTACCTGGACGAGCACACCGAGGCGGTGGCCCGGCTGGTCCGGGACGCGCTCGGCTAGGGCGCGAGCGGCCCGGCCGGTGCGGGACGCGCTCGGTCAGGGCGCGAGCGGCCCGGCCGGGCCCCGGCGGCTCAGCCGGCCGGCCGGGCCGACCGCGGGGACCGGGGAGCCCGAGGGGGCCGCGGGCGCTCGGTGCGCGTGAAGATCATGATGACCAGCTGCTGGGGGCACTCGATGCCCCCGGGCGCCACCGCACCGCTCTCGGCGCCCCGGGTCCTCTGGGTGGGATTACCGTCTCTGCGGTGCCCGGCCATGATGTGCTCCTCACCTCGACTGCCACGTCCCGCAAGATTTCCCGAGAAACCTAAGGCCGGCCCGTTCGGCCGTCACCCCCTAATAACCCCCAGAACCATCGGCCGGTGTTCTCCGGCGAATCGCA
The DNA here is from genome assembly GCF_040636595.1 of Kitasatospora sp. NPDC036755. NCBI lineage: Bacteria > Bacillati > Actinomycetota > Actinomycetes > Kitasatosporales > Streptomycetaceae > Kitasatospora > Kitasatospora sp. NPDC036755. The sequence goes on along the minus strand of NZ_JBEZUT010000084.1, from coordinate 9,927 downwards.
CGGGAGTCTTTGTGAGTTTTCTGGGAATCGACGTGGGAGGCACGAAGGTCGCCTTCCGGCTGGAAACCGAGGGCCTTCCCCCTTATCAGGCCGCGTTCCCCTGGCCCGCCGCGGCGAGCCTTTCCGCGGACCTGGCGGCACTGGCCCGGGAGGTCGGAGCACTGGGCGGGCACGACCACGGCCACGGGCCGATCGAGGCGGTGGGCGTGGCCATGCCGGCCACCGTCGACAGGTCCGGCCGGGTCACCACCTGGCCGAACCGCCCGTACTGGACCGGGCTCGACCTGGGGGCCGCCCTGCGGGAGCTCTTCCCGGGCGCCGAGGCCCGCTGGGCCGACGACGGCGACCTCGCCGCGCTCGCCGAGGCCCGGCTCGCCGGCTGCCGTGACGTGGTCTACCTCGGGGTCGGCACCGGCATCGGCGGGGGCGTCGTGCTCGACGGCCGGCTCCTGCCCGGGATCGGCCGCGGCTCCTGCGAGATCGGCCACCTGGTCGTCGACCGCTCCGGGGCCGTGTGCGCCTGCGGGCGCCGGGGCTGCGTCCAGGCGGTCGCCTCCGGCCCGGCGACGCTCCGGCGCGCCGCCGAACTGCGCGGCGCCCCGGTGGAGTTCGCGGAGTTGGCGACCGCCTTCGCCGCCGGGGACGGCTGGGCGACGGCCGCGGTCGAGGAGTCCTGCGACGCCCTGGCGGCGGCCGCGGTCGGCGTGAGCGAGCTGACCTCGCCCGAGCTGGTGCTCGTCGGGGGCGGGTTCGCCCACGGCCTGCCCGGGTTCACCGACCTGGTGGCCGAGCGGGTCCGGCGGATCGGCCGCCCCGGCGGTCCGGCCGTCACGGTGCGCGCCGCCGCACTCGACGGCCTCTCCTCGCTGCACGGTGCGGTGCTGCTGGCCCGGGGCGCCTGAACGCGCCACGGCACCACCGCACCACCGCACCACCGCATCACCGCATCACCGCGGCGCCGGGCCCGGCTACGCCGACATCCGGCGCTCCCGGGTGGCGTCGCGGTCGTTCGCGCGCACCAGGCCCAGGCACTCCCGGTACGAGGCGAGCAGCCGCTGCCGCTCGGGGTGCTGCGGCGGGCAGAGCTCGATCGCGGCCCGGAAGCAGGCGGCCGCCGCCCCGTGCGCGCCCTGCGCGACCGCGCGGCGGGCGGACTCGGCGAGGGTCTGCCGCGCCCGCTGGCTGAGGCAGTGCGCGGTGTGGGCGTCCAACTCGCCCTCGCGGCCGAGCTCGACGGCCTGCTCCAGCTGGTACGGCAGCAGCTCCAGCCGGTCGGCCGGGAGGGCGGCGAGCCAGTCGGAGGCGCGCCAGTGCTTCTCCATCCGGGCCCGCCGGGTCAACTGCCCGTAGGCGACCTCCCGGAACACCGGCTGCTCGAAGGCGTACTCCTCGTCGCCCTCGACACTGCTCGGCCGGACCGGCCGCAGGTACCCCCGCGAGGCCAGCCGCTTCAGGCAGTTCGCGACGTCGACGCGGTCCAGTCCGCCGCCCGAGGCCACCGCCCCGACCCACACGTGGTCGCCGATCACCGCGGCGTCCCGCAGCACGGCCTTCTCCAGCGGGGTGAGCATGTCCAGCCGGGCGGTGACCAGGGCGCGCAGCCGGCGGGGCAGCTGCGGGCGGCCGCCCTCCGCCGGACCGGCCCGCAGGAACTCCTCGGCGAAGAGCGGGTTGCCGCCGATCCGCGCGATCAGCCCGGAGTCGAAGCCGCCGGGCGGCGGGGCCGACGCCGGGGCGGCGGCCCCCTCGGGCACGGTGGCGATCAGCTGCTGGACGGCGTCGTCGGGCAGCCGTTCCAGGGTGATCGTGCCGGTGTCGTGCTTGCCGCCGCGCCAGCCCGTGCGCTTGTGCAGGATCTCCGGGCGGGAGCTGGCGATGACGAACAGCGGTACCCGCCCGGCGTGTTCGGCCAGTTCGCCGATGAGGTCGAGCAGTTCGTCGTCGGCCCGGTGGAGGCCGCTCAGCACCAGGACCACCGGCCCGGTCGTCGCGATCTCCTCCAGGAAGTGCCGCCAGGCCAGGCCCATCTCGCGGCTGCCGTGCGCGTCCACCCGGCTTCCCGGGGTGAGGCACAGCCGCAGCCAGCGCAGCATCCAGTCGCTCTGGTCGTTGCGGCCGGCCAGGCGGTGCACGGCCTCGGTGAGCTTCAGGTCCGCGGCGGCGGGGCCGTCCAGCTCGGTGATCCCGGTGTACTGCCGCACGATCTGGGCCAGGGTCGCGAGGGTGCTCTCCCCGTAGGAGGGGACGACTCCCACCAGCCGGCGCACCGGCGCACCGGCGTCGTCGAGGCCGCTCAGGAACTCGTCGATCAGCCGGGTCTTGCCGATCCCCGGATCCCCCACCAGCGTGAGCAGGTGCGGGCGTTGCAGCCGCAGGACGCCGTCCAGGACGATCCGCAGGATCCGCAGTTCCCGCTCCCGGCTGCCGAAGGGGAAGAGCGGCCGCGACGCCGGGAACCGCGCCCGCACCCCGGACACCTCCCAGCCGGGGCCGCCGGTGGACGCCGGTACGTAGTGGAACGCCCTGGCCGTCTCCAGCCGGGTGTTGTCGCAGACCTGCACCGCGCCGGGGCGGCAGTGGGCGGACCGGTGCTCGGCGGCCAGCAGGGCCCGACCGGTCACCTCGCTCGGCCGCTCGTCCACGCAGTTCCGGTAGGTCACCACCACGTCGTCGGTCACCACGAGGACCCGCGGCGCCTCCTCGGCGAGCACCGCCCTGCGGCCCCGCTCCGACGCCGCCGTCGCGATCCCGGCCTGGATCGCCCAGGCCGCGTGCACCGCCCGTTCCGGGTCGTCCTCCCGGGCGCGCGGTACGCCGAAGAGCACGGTCCAGGTGGTGTTCACCGCCTGCCAGAGGACGCCGCCGAACCGCTCGGCCTGTTCCCTGACGACCTGGGTGACCTCCTTGATCAGGTCGTCGAGCCGTTCGGGGTCGACGTCGTCCGGGTCGGCCCCGAGGTGGTGGGGCAGGGCCAGGGAGATCAGGACGGCGCTCACCGTCCGGCGTTCGACGTACGTCCTCGCCTCGGTGGCGGCCGGCCCGGCGACGGTCCTGCGGAGCGCGGGCGCCAGTGGGTCGCGGTCGGTGCCGTCGGCCGGGGCCCGGTCCGTCCGGCCCTGGTCCGGGCGGCCCTGGTCCACCCGGTCCCGGTCCGGGTCCGCCGGGCGCGGCGGCCGCACGGCGGCGACCGGCCTGGCCCCGGCGACGCTGCCGGGCGCGTTGAGGGCGTCGTCCTGCTGGAGGATCCGCCGTTCCAGTTCCTGCAGTTCCCGGCCCGGGTCGAGTCCGAACTCGGCGACCAGGGCGGTCCGGGTGCGCTGGTAGGCGAGCACCGCGTCCGGCTGCCGGCCGCAGCGGTAGAGCGCGAGCATGAGCTGGCCGCAGAGCCGTTCGCGGGTGGGTTCGGCGGCGGCCGCCGCCTCCAGTTCGGCGACCAGGTCGTGGTGCCGGCCGAGGGAGAGTTCGGCCTGGACCCGGTCCTCGAAGACCGCGAGGCGGGTGGCCTCCACGGCGGCCAGTTCCGACCAGCGGACTCCCGCCTCGGCGAGGTCGGCGAGCGCCGGTCCGCGCCACAGCGCCAGCGCCTCCCGCAGGATGCCGGAGGCCTTCTCGGGCGCGCCCGCGGCCAGTTCGGCCCGGCCGTGCCTGGCGAGCGCCTCGAACCTGGACAGGTCCAGGTTCTCCGGGCCCACCTCCAGCAGGTAGCCGGGGGTGCGGGTGGACAGCGCCGCGGTCCGTCCGGTATCCGCCTGAAGTATCCTGCGCAGGTCGGAAATGGCATTCTGGGTCATTTTGCGGGCGGTGGGCGGCACACCGTCGCCCCAGACCGCGGCCACCACCTGCCGAACGGAGACTATTCGCCCGGAATTGAGCAGGAGATATCCGAGGATCGCTCTCCTGTTGAATCCCCCGAGCGATACGGCGCTACCCTCGTGAATGATTTCGAGTGGCCCCAGCACATTGAACCGCACAGCTCCCCCATCCGCGTGCACAGCAAATCGGGCCACCGCCCGCCCATTCACCCCGGCGGTCGCCGTCCCCACCAACCACTCCCGCCACACAAGGCCCCGGGTGCACCCTGAGTAAACAAAGCAACACAACACCCCGTCAAACCGGTGTGACCGGTGTCACTGACAAGCGGGGCAAAAGGGACCTTTGCAAGAATTTTACCCGCCGCCCGGTTTTGGGCCCGCGGGCGAGGGCCCGCACCATCCACCGGGAATGCCACCCCTCGAATGGATAACCCATTACCGGCCGATGGAAGCCGTCCGGACCCCCCAATCAGGAGCTTTGATAGCGTCCCGACCGGCAGGAATCGCCCCACTGTCGGGCGACCAGAAAACCAGTCGTCACCGCAGGGGGCTCCGATGGAACTGGTGGAACGAGAGGCTCAACTGAGCCGACTGGAACGACTGATCGGCGACGGCGCACAGGGCAGCGGGAGTGTCGCCCTGATCGACGGGCCGGCCGCGAGCGGCAAGAGCCGATTGCTTTCCGTGACGACCCACCGCGCCACCGCCGGCGGCGCCCTCGCCCTCCGCGCGGCCGGTTCCCCCGCGGAATCCGCGCTGCCGTACGGCGTCTTCGACCAGCTCCTGCACGGCGTGCCGCTGCCGGCCGAGGTCGCCCGGCAGACGGAGCTGCTGACGGCGGCCGGCCGCGACCCCCGCCCCGGTGGCGCCGGGGCGGGCGCGGTCGACGCCGCCACCGCCCGGGCCTTCGAGGCGCTCGGCCGGGCCCTGCTCGAACTGGCGGCCGGTCAGCCCCTGGTGATCACCGTGGACGACGTCCACCACGCCGACCAGGCCTCCATCCGCTTCCTCCTCTACTTCGCGCGCCGGATCTCCACCGCTCGGGCACTCGTCCTGCTCACCATCGAGGAAACCGTCGACGGCGTGGCACCGCTGCGCTCCGAGCTGCTGCGGCTGCCGCACCTGCACCGGATCGGGCTCAGCCCGCTCTCCCGCCACGGCGTCGCCGAACTGCTCGCCGCCCGGCTCGGACCGTCCGGCCTCCACCTGGCGGAGGAGTTCGCGGTGGCCAGCGGCGGCAACCTGGCCCTGCTCCAGGCACTCGTCGAGGACCACCTGGCGGCCGGGCGGGTCCGGCTCCACGGGTACGGCCAGGCCCTGGTCGGCCAACTGCGCCGGGGCCCCGGCGTCGTCGGGGAGACCGCCGCGGCCCTCGCGGTCCTGGGATCCGACGCCACGCCCGAGACGGTGGCCGCCCTGGCCGACCTGCCGGCCGGCAGCGTGGCCTCGGCCCTGGAGGCGATGACCACCACCGGGCTCCTGGCCGACGGCGGCTTCCGGCACCCGCTGGCCCGGGCCGCCGTACTCCAGGACCTCTCCCCCCGGCGCCGCTGCGAACTGCACCGCGGCGCCTCGCGCCTGCTGCACCACCGGGACGCCCCGGCCGCCTCGGTGGCCCGCCACCTGGTCGAGGCCGACCACCACCGGGAGCCGTGGGCCCTGGACGCGCTCCAGGAGGCGGCCGACCACGCGATCGCCGACGGGGACGACCGGGCCGCCGCCGACTTCCTGGAACTGGCCCTGCGCGCCTGCGCCGACGAGCGGACGCGGGCGACCGTCCGCGCCCGGCTGCTCCAGGTGGAATGGCGCGCCAACCCGCCGTCCGCCGTCCGCCACCTCACCCCGCTGGCCGGGGCGGCGCAGGCCGAACAGCTGAGCCACCGGGACCACGTCGCGCTGGTCCGGCAGCTGCTGTGGCACGGGCAGGCCGCCGCGGCCACGCAGGCACTGGAGCGGCTGACCGGACCGGCGGAGGGGCCGGGCGCCGCCGCGCCGGGCGCCTGGGAGCTCGACCAGTGGCTGGCCTGGTCCCACCCCCACCTCGCCAGGCCGCGGAGGTCCGGCACCGGGCGACCGCACGGCGCGGGCGGACTCTCCGAGGTCGATCCGTGGCTCGCGCCCGCCGCCTCGCTCGCCCAGGCGCTGACCAGGGCACGCGGCGCGGAGGCGGCCGCCGCCGCCGAGGAGGCGCTCGGCGACCTGACCCTGGGCCACCCCACCCCGTGGGCGGAGGAGGCGGCCGCGCTCGCCATCACGGTGCTGATCTCCGCGAACCGCGCGGGCGACGCCCGGGACTGGTGCGACCGGCTGCTGGCCGACCCGGTCTTCGGGGACTCGCCCCGCTGGCGCGCCGTCCTGGTCGCGCGCAAGGCCGAGGCCTCCCTCCAGCTCGGCGACCTGATGGCGGCGGCGGCCCAGGCGCGGGCGGCGCTGCGCGCGATGCCGCCCAAGTCCTGGGGCGTGGCCGTCGGTCACCCGCTGGGCAGCCTGCTCCTCGCCACCACCCGGATGGGGCGCTTCGACGAGGCCGCCGAGTGCCTGACCCAGTTCGTGCCGGAAGCCATGCTCAGGACCCGCTGGGGCCTGCACTACCTGCACGCCCGCGGCCACTACTACCTGGCGACCAACCACCACCACGCGGCCGTGGCCGACTTCCTGGCCTGCGGCGAACTGATGCGCGAGTGGGGCGTGGACGTCCCCGGTCTGGTGCCGTGGCGCACCAGCGCCGCCGAGGCCTGGCTGCGGCTGGGCAACCCGGACCGGGCCAAGAACCTGCTGTACGAGCAGCTCGCCCGCCCCGGCACCCCCCGCACCAGGGCCCTGGCCCTGCACCTGCTCGCGACCGCGGGGCCGGCCGGACGCAAGGTCCAGCTGCTCTCCGAGGCGCTGGAGCTGTTCGAGGACAGCGGCGACATCTACGAGCAGGCGCGGACCCTCACCGACCTCGGCCACGCCCACTACGCGTCGCACGACCGCCAGCGGGCGCGCACGCTCCACCGCCGGGCCCGGCACCTGGCGACGATGTGCGAGGCCCTGCCGCTCTGCCGGCACCTGCTCACCGTCCCCGGCGAGCCGGGCGGGGCGGCCGACGAGCCGACCGACGACGGCCGGCGCCTGACCGACTCCGAGCTCCGGGTCGCCTCGCTGGCCATCCGCGGGTACACCAACCGGGAGATCGCGAACAAGCTGTACGTCACCGCCAGCACCGTGGAACAGCACCTCACCCGGGTCTACCGGAAGCTCGGGGTCAAGGGCCGCCGGGACCTGCCCGCCGACCTGAAGGCCGGTGAGCCGGGGCTCGCCCGCACCGCCTCCAGGGCCGCCTGATCCGATCGCGCCCACGAAAGGGGCCACCATGACCACCGCTCCCCCCGGCACGCCCGAGGTGCGCGGCACCACCCGGCTGTTCGCCGTCCTGGGCGACCCGGTCGAGCAGGTGCGGGCGCCGGCGCTGCTCAACCCGCTCTTCGTCCGGCTCGGCGTCGACGCCGTCCTGGTGCCCGTGCACGCCGCCCCGGCCGACCTGCCCCGGGTGCTCAGCGGGCTCGACGGCATCCGGAACCTCGACGGCCTGCTCGTCACCGTCCCGCACAAGTTCGCCGCCCTCGGGTTCGCCGGATCGGCCACCCCGGCCGCCCGGCTCAGCGGCAGCACCAACGCGCTCCGGCGCGAGCCGGACGGCCGCTGGCTGGCCGACAACTTCGACGGCGCCGGCTTCGTCGCCGGCCTCACCGCGGCGGGCCACTCACCCGTCGGCCGGCGGGTGGCCCTGGTGGGGGCGGGCGGCGCGGGCAGCGCCCTCGCCGTCGCCCTGCTGGACGCCGGGGTCTCCCACCTGTCCGTCCACGACCTCGACGAGCGGCGGCTCGACGGGCTGTGCGGGCGGCTCTCCGCCCACTGGCCCGGCCGGATCAGCGGCTCCCCCGTCGCCGACCTGGCGACGGCGGAGATCGCGGTCAACGCGACCCCCCTCGGCATGGCCCCGGGCGATCCGCTGCCCTTCGACCCCGCGGCCCTGCGGCCCGGCTCGGTGGTGGCCGAGATCATCATGAAGCCGGCGGAGACCCCGCTGCTGGCCGCGGCCGCCGCACTCGGCCACCGCGTCCACCACGGCCACCACACCCTGGACCACCAACTGGCCCTCTACCGTTCGTTCTTCCGGCTGTGACGGTCGTCGACCGCGGGCAGGGCGCCCCAGGACCCGGGGGTTCGTCCTGGGGCGCCCGGCCCAGCCGGGTGCCGGGACCGGTGTACGGGGGTGACACCGGCCCCGGCGGTTCGACGGGCGCGCGGTGAGCGTTTCCGCTCGATCCGCGACCCGAGTTCATGGTCGACCTGCTCGCGGTCGACCCGCTCACGGACCTCAGTACTTCTTCGAGTCCGTGCAGGTCTTCTGCAACTCCTTGAGCCGGTCGTTCTGTTCGGCCAGGTAGCCGATCACGGTACGGACGTCGTGGTCCTTCGGCTCGGCTTCGCGCAGCGACTTCGCCGTGGACTCGATGGCCTTGCGCAGGTCGTCGTCCGGCGCCTTCTTGACCAGCTCGTCGAGCTTGTCCGCACGTTCCCGCACGTCCTTGCGGGCCTTGTCGGTGTCGTCGGGGAAGGGGTTGAAGAGTGTCAGACCCAGCACGCGGGAGCACACCTCGACCCGGTCCGCCGTCGCCTTGGTGTCGGAGACGGCCTTGCACGCGGTCGACCCGAGGGCGAGCGAGCAGACTGCGACCAGGCTGAGCGCCATCCGTCGGCCCGGACGTCGAAGCGTTCGGGCCGTGCTCCGTCGTGCTGCCAGCTTATCCACCACAGGCTCCTCTACCGGCAGCTCGTCTTCCGGTGGAGCCGGCCCTACCGGCTTCCACCGTGCTTCTTCGGACGGACTTCATCGTCCCCCGCGGAGGCCCTGCCGCGCATGGGTGCGGGTGCCCAGAAATGAGTGCAGTTCGCTGCACCTGCCGGGCACCCGCCGGCTGCTCCTCAGATCCCCTGGCTGACGTGGAGGTCGGACATGGCCACCAGGATCCGGCGGTCGCCGCTGAACGGCTCCCGGGCGTGGGTGGCCAGGAAGTTGTCGACCACCAGGACGTCCCCGCGCTGCCAGGGCAGCGACACCGCGGCCTCCTGGTAGAGCTTGCCGATCAGTGCCACCGCCTCGTCCTCGATGGGGGTGCCGTCCCCGTAGAACGCGTTGCGGGGCATGCCCTCGGGGCCGTACTCGTCCAGGAGGTACTCCGCCACCTCCTCGGGGAGGGTGGAGACGTGCCACATGTGGGCGTGGTTGAACCACACCGTCTCGCCGGTGTGCGGGTGCCGGGCCACGGCCTGGCGGACCGAGCGGGTGCGCAGGCCGTCCTCGCCGACCCAGGTGAACTCGGTGTCCGAAGCGCGGCAGTACGCCTCCACCTCCGCCCGGTCGGTGGTCTGGAAGACGTCCTGCCACGGGATGTCCAGCCCCGGGCTGTAGTTGCGCACGTAGGCGACGCCGTGGCGCCGGAAGCGCTCGCGGATCTCCTCCGGGATCTTCGGGAACACCGCGCGCTCGCTGGCCACCGGGGTGGCGCCGCCCTCGGCGGACGGCCGGTCGCCGTAGAAGTACAGCGTGCTCGGCCAGTTGTGGGAGTAGGACATCTCGTGGTGGAAGTCGATCCACCGGTCGGCGGCCAGCTCGGTGGACGTGAAGACCTTGTCGGAGATCTCGGTGCGCGGCGCCGCCCGCTCCAGGTAGTCGAGCAGGTCGGGCGAGTACGCGCGGGCGGCGCTGCCGAACTCCTCGGGGCTGTCGACCGTGAAGCCACGGAACAACAGGGCGCCGTGGCGCCGGAGTTCGTCGATGAGGCGGGGGCGGTTGGCGGTGATCCACCGGTCCAGGCGCACCCCGGGCTCGGTGGCCTCGATGCGCAGCAGGAAGGGCTCCGGGTCCACGGGGGCGGCCTCCACCCGGCCGCCGGTGAAGGGCGCTGCCGGGTCGGAGGTGGCGTTCAGCTGGGTCACGAGGACTTCTCCAGTCATTCGGGGGATGGGGCGGTGGGGGCGGGGCGGCCCCCCCCCCCCCCCCGGGGGGGGGGGGGGGCGCGGGGCCCCCCCCCCGGGGGGGGACATTTAGCGTGAGGCCCCCCTGTGT